>CAYMLN010000110.1:5262-7123 GCA_964391045.1 uncultured Saprospiraceae bacterium | reverse complement strand
TGATGCCTTCACGGTAAAGCTTAGCGACATCAAGGCGCATTGCGCATGTGGTGTCACGGAGTGCCTCTTCTACCCGGCAGAAAGCACGAATGCCGGTTCGCCGGGCTACACGACCACGGACCGAACACGCCCCGGAAAAGTCGACATTGAAATGGCCAACGACCCCGCCGGGGAGATTAGCGAGAACAGCAATGCGACAAACAAGGACAAGACGTTCAGCGCCGACGGGCTCGAGTATTCCTTCACCCTGGAGACGAAGGATGAGGGAACCAATTCCAGGGGCGTTTTCCAACGAATCAAGATCAAGGCCTATTGTGAATTGACAGGTTGCCGGCGGGACCTGTGCAAGAAGCAGCTCACGCTGAATTTCGTTTCCAAGTAAACGCGGAAGCTGGTTTTCGAAAAGCCATTGGTCATGAACAGTCAACATACTCACGTGATGGCCTTGCTCACGTCGCACACCTGCAAGGCGGCCATTGTTTGTCAAGAGATCTCGTCATGGTTCATGATTGGCGTCCTCCTCGTGCTGCAGACAGTGGTGTCCTCCGCGGCTCCATCCAACCTTGCATCGGACACCATTGCGCCGCCATGGAATGTGATCTCACTCGTGGACGAACGCATGAAGCCATTCTATGCGCCTCCTGTCGTGCCCGTCCCCGCGGCATCCTCCGGCCCATGGATACCCATCGCGATCGGCGCGGTAAGCGCGGGAACGCTCGTTTATTTCGCGACGCGCGAGAAGGACGATCCGACAGCATGCGACTTCACCGCCGAAGCGAGCGTTGCCCCGGCCAGCTGCGGACTGAGCAATGGATCCATACAGGTCACAACAAGCGTTACGGACAGTATAGCCTATCAATGGTCGACCGGCCAGACAACACCGTCCCTCCAGCACGTCGCAGCCGGGCAATACCAGGTGACAATCACGCGGACCGGAACCACATGCACCCAAATGCTTTCGGTCACCGTACCGGACGAGCAGATCCAGTTTGCAGTTATACTAACCACTGCGAATACGGAATGCGGCCAGGACAACGGTTCGGCCTCCACAACCGTGGATCCGGCCGGCGAGTACACCTGGCAATGGTCCACCGGCGCGAGCTCGCCTTCGATCGAGAACCTACCGGCAGGCCAGTATGCTGTGACCGTAAGCGCAGGAGGCAACTGCACGCGAACCGCAACAGGAGACGTTTTGGAAGCGCCGTTTGATCCCGTCATCGCGATCACGACAACGCCCGCGGATTGCGGCCAGCGCAATGGCACGGCATCCGTGTCCGTAGATCCGCCGGGTGAATACACCTACGCATGGTCCAATGGCGCTACCGGCGAATCCGTTTCAGGCCTGGCACCCGGATCATATGCCGTGACCGTGGCCATTGCGGGCGCCTCTTGCGAGAAATCCGTTACCGCGGAGATCACGGAGAACGAAGCGACATTTACACTTTCGATCAGTGCTACGCAGGCATCATGCGGACAAGCGGATGGTTCGGCTACCGTTACAGCCGATCCGCCGGGTGAGTACACCTACGCCTGGTCCAATGGACAAGGCAGCGCCCAGGCGACCGGCTTGCTCCCGGGCCAGTACACGGTGACGGTGACGCTTGCCGGAACAACATGCAGCCAGGAGATCAACGCCACCGTCGAAGCATTGCCACCGGACTTTAACCTGAGTGTCAGTTCTACGCCGTCACGCTGCGGAACGATGGAAGGCACCGCCGCCGTGACCGTCGATCCGCCGGGTGAGTATACCTATGTATGGTCTGCCGGCCAGACCACGCCATCGATCAGCGAATTGCTACCCGGCGCGTATTCTGTCACCGTTACGCTTGCCGGCACAACTTGTACGAAAACGATCGACGTG
>CAYMLN010000110.1:0-5252 GCA_964391045.1 uncultured Saprospiraceae bacterium | reverse complement strand
ATTTTCCTCAACACCTGCCGACTGTAATCAATCCAACGGCGGCTCGACCGTCACCGTTGATCCGCCGGGTGAGTATACCTACCTGTGGTCGAACGGCGCTACAGGGGCGGAGCTCTCGGATGTTCCGGCAGGCATGTATGCGTTGACCGTGACCCAGGCCGGTACAACATGTGCGTTGACGTTTGACGTCGTGATCGAGCAGGCTGGAATCGGTTTTACCGGCGATATCACGCCGACAAATTCAGCCTGCGGCCTGGCCACAGGCACGGCTACGGCCAATGTGACGCCAGATGGAGAATATACGTACGCCTGGAGCAACGATCAGACCGGCAGCGTGCTTGAAAATGTCCCTGCCGGCGCGTACAGCCTCACCGTTACAGATACGTCGGGCTGTTCGCTGACCTTGCAGGTTGATATCGGTGAGGATCCGCCGGCGCATATCGTACCGGGCAGCATTACACCGGGCAGCTGCCTTGGCGGAGGCGATATCGCCTTTACCCTGGTCACGGCGGGCGGCGGTCCGATTGAATTGCAGGCAAATGGCCCGGGCGGTTCGATCAGTGTCACGTTGCCAGCCGGTGCGTATGTGCTCTCTGCTTTCCTGCAGGTCAGCAGCGGGGCATATACATTCGCCGCGTATGACCAGGGCGCCGGCGCAGGCTGTACGGAAACCCTTGAGTTTATTGTGCCAGAAAATACGCCGGCGCTCGTGGCGAATGACGATTTCTACCAGGCCACGGGCGGCGAATCGGTGTCGGGAAACATGCTGGATAATGACAGCGGACCGGGCCTTGTCGTCACCGATATCACCGCGCCGTTTGGCGGCGAAGTGACATGGATGGCCAACGGCGACTTTGTCTTCACACCCGAGCCTGGATTCTCAGGCGACGGCGGATTCACGTACACGGTCACGGATTCCTGCGGGCGCACGGCGACTGCCGATGTGATCATCGAGATCCAGGCAGGCGTATGCGATTTCGAAGTGACGTTTACCACCATACCGGCCAATTGTGGCTTAGCCGATGGGACTGTCGAGGCGATGCCGAATCCGCCCGGCAGTTATCTCTATGCCTGGAGCAATGGCGTCAGCGGCCCGGTCATTGCTGACGTTCCTTCGGGTGCCTATACCCTCACCGTCACGGACTTGAATCTTGGATGCGACCTGAGCTTCGATACATTCCTTCCGGAAAATCCGCCTGATTATATCGAGGATGTGACGGTTGTTCAGCCGGCGTGTGGTCAGAACGGGGAGATCACCTTCACGGTGCTTGATCCGGGCGGCGCACCACTCACCATGTATGTCGAGCACCCGAATGGATTCGACTTATTCTTTATCGAGCCGGGACCGCTGACGCTGTCCGAGTATATCGACGTTACAGCGGGATCCTATACGATTGAAATTGGCATTGAGGGCGGTGGTCCGGATTGCGTCGAGTCATACTCGACCACGCTGGAAGCGACGGGATCTGCACTCGAGATCATTGCCGAGGCCGTGTTCCCGCCGTCATCGCCTTCCGCCATGGACGGGATGGCCATTATCGTGGCGCTGTCACCGGGCGAACTTCCATACGAGATCCTTCTCGATGGCATGTCCTATGGCGTTGCGATCGCACATGTATTTGAGGTCGGCGGCATGGGCATCGGACCCCACACCATCCAGATCATCGATGCCAACGGATGCGTTTCCAACGAACTTGACATCTTCATTCCGTTTCCGGATGTCGTCCTCGGACTCGCGGCAGGTTGGCAATCGGGACCTGTCTACATCGGACAACCTGAACAGCCCGCGTATGCCGGACAGGCACTCGGTTTTGTCCTGGGCGCATCGATGACGAAGTGGTACGATCGCTGGGGGCAGGAGCTGAACCTGTCCTGGATGCCGGCATTATCGCGAAACCCTCCCAGGCCAGCCGACCTGCTCCAGGTTGAATTCCTGTTCAAGCCCTTGCCCTGGCAAAGCCGAAAACTGGCGTGCTCGGTGAAGGGCGGTCCGGCGATCCGTCATGCGCCGGGAACAGCATTGTTCGAACCCTTCCTGCTCCTTCGCGCGGATGGCGCATTCAGGCTCGTGAAGGGTGTTTCCGGATCGGCCTTTCTCGGTGCGGATGCCGGCCTAAGATTCCTTCGACCATCCGCCGGCGTGCAGGTGAACCTGCCGATCCTGCTTCCCCGGTCGCCGGCCGGAATGCCGACCCTTCCTGCCCCGTTTGAATCATCGCGCTCCGGAAAGTAATTTTAGCCCAACACTCCGGGCACATGAAACCTGTCTTCTTCCTTTTCCTGGTGACGATGCTGTGCGCTCACGTGGCTGCGCAACCCACCATGGCCTTTATCGACCGCACGGCCGAATCCGGCCTCGGCGGCACCTTGCGAAACCAGGGCCTGGCCCTGGCGGACTATAACGGGGACGGCCTCGAGGACCTTTATGTCACTGCGTTGAACGGCGGACCCAACCGGCTTTACCTGAACCTGGGTGATTTTCGATTCGGCGACCTTACGAATCTTGCCGGCCTGGGGTACAGCGGCACGAGCAAGACGGCGGCCTGGGGCGACATTGACAACGACGGCGATCCAGATCTCTATGTCGGCAACCGGGACGAGAACGATGTCTTCTATATCAATAACGGGGACCTTACCTTCTCGGACCAGACGAGTTTGCGTGGCATCCTCAACCCGCACAACGTATCGTCGGTCATCATGGCAGACGTCAACAACGACGGATGGCTCGACATCTACCTCGGCAACATCCAGCAGTCGAACAAGCTTTACCTCAACGACGGGACCGGACACTTTTTCGATTTCACCGAGGAGAGTGGTACGGGCGACATCGCGGTCGCCATGGGCTCCGTTTTCTTCGACTACGATCTCGACGGCGACCAGGACCTCTACCTGACGCACGATGCGCAGGTGCCGTATATCCTTTTTGAGAATGATGGCATGGGCCGTTTCACTGACGTGTCGGCGGCAGCCGGCGTCAACTATGCCGGTTTTGGCATGGGCGTAGATGTCGGCGACTACAACCGCGACGGCTGGCCCGACCTCTATATCACGAATCTCTTTGCCAATGTGTTGTACCGCAACAATGGCGACGGCACGTTTACCAATGTTGCTCCTGACCTGGGCGTCGGAGACGAAGGCATGGGATGGGGCTCCGTCTGGGGTGATTTCGACAATGATGGCTGGCAGGATGTGTATGTGTCCAACGATTCCTATTTCTCGCCGTATGACAATGTACTCTTCTGGAACATGGCCGGTGGTGACTTCAACACGATGCCGGAGGGCGATCCGTGCAGCAGCCCGTATGGCGGCTATGCGGCGGCGGCCACGGACCTCAACCGCGACGGCAAGCTCGACCTGATCATTGCCAATGCCGGCGCGCCGGGCGTGCAGGTTCTGGAGAATATCACCGGCGGGGACAATCATTTCCTCGAGCTGCGTCTCGTCGGCACGGACGACAATCGCGATGCCATCGGCGCGCGCGTCGAGGTGCAAACCCCTTCGGGCGTTTGGTATGACCAGGTCATCGGCAACAGCGGTTATGCGACGCACAACGGCCGGTGGATCCATGTGGGCCTGGGCGATGAGGACGAGGTGGACAAGGTCGTGATCACATGGCCCAATGGCGATGTGGAGGAGATTTTAAATACGCTCGTCGATCGGCGGAATGAGATCGTGCAGGGCAGCGGGCTGGTCGGCACGCGGGACGAGTTCTCACGGACCATTGAGCCTTGCCGTGTCATGGCGGCCGGTGATCAGTGGGTGATCAAATGGCCTACGGATAATAGCGACGCCGAGCTCATCCTGACCGATATGGCCGGGCGCAAGATCGAGGTGAACGTTACACACCAAGACGGCGCCACGCGCATTGGACTGCCGAATGCATTACCGGGACTTTACCACTGCCTGGTCGTGCAGCCGGAAGGTGCGTGTGCGGCGAAGATCGTGGCGATCAGGTGACGTCAAACACTGACGACATTTCCCCGGCCGATTGGGCGGCAGCGAATGCCGCCCATCCGGTGAGAACCGTTAGCCAGAGGGCTTTCAGGGATTTTGAAGACATCGGCGGGTGAAATGACAACACGCCAATTGAAAATACAGCGCGTCTTTCCCGCAAACGGACCGCTTGAGCCGACCGCACAAGCCGGTTAGCCGGTCGCTATGCCCATTGAGCGGATCTCCGGGCCGACATGCGAGTGGGCAGGTTCATTACCTTAGGGATATGGGGTCATCTTGCCCCGGTCGCCATGGAGGAAGCGTACCTGCCGCACCTGCTTTTCTTCGCCGCCGCCTTCGGGGCCTTCCTGATGACGGCGGCCTTCCATTTCACCCTCTACCTGCAGCAGCGGGATCGCGTGTTCCGCGCGTATGCCGCCTACCTGTTTCTCTATGCCCTCTTCATCCTGGTCCGCATCCTCGACGATCGCCTGGTGCCTTTCCGCGGCCTCGACTATACGGTGGTGTATCACCTTGACGAACTGGCCGCCAAGCTCACGCTCATCGCGTATGTGAATTTCATGGGGCACCTTTTCGTCACCCCCGACATGAAGCTTCACCGCGTGGGGTGGCGGATCCTGCAGTGGGCGACGTATGCTTATTGTGCAGCCTATGCCCTGCTCGCCCTCTCCGGTGTATCGATCGTGGTGTTGGAGCCGGCAACATTCATCTCCAGTATCGGCCTGATCGGATTCGGGGCGTTCCTGATCGTGAAGGTCTTCAAGTACTACCGTAATCCGTTTTACCAGCTCATCATTGCCGGCTCATTGCTGCTGGCCTTTTCAACCTTTAGTGGGGTGATCTACAACATGGTCACGGGAAGCGACAAGCTCAACCTTGTCGCCTACTCGCTCATGCTGGCCGGCGGCATACCGGAGATCATCTTCCTGTCGGCCGCCCTCGGCTACCGGCTCAAGATGGCCTACAAGGAGCGGGCGGAAGCGCAGGAGGCGCTCATCGTGCAGCTGCAGCGCAACGAGGAACTGGCCCGTACGCTCAACGAAGAACTCGAAGCGCTGGTGCGGGAGCGGACAGATGAGATCCGTGCCGCGTCGACCCTGCTCGAGCAGGAGAAGGAAGAGAAGTTGCTCGCGGAATTCGACAAGCAGATCGCAGAGGCCCAGCTCACCGCGCTCAGCGCGCAGATGAACCCGCACTTCATCTTCAACTGCATGAATTCCATCCAGAAGTATGTGCTGAAGAATGAAAAGGAAAAGGCCCTGGCCTTTCTCCAGCACTTCTCAGAACTGATGCGGATC
>CAYMLN010000109.1:0-7173 GCA_964391045.1 uncultured Saprospiraceae bacterium | reverse complement strand
TAAACGTATTCGTGTCGGCTGCCACGCGCAGGTCGCCGAGTTTCTGGATGGGGAGGATGACGATGCTCTCGCTCTCGACCTTGAACTGGTCCGGCTGCTTGAAATAGACCCGCGCCTGGACGGGCACGGACTTGATCATCGGGATGTCGGCCTTGACCCGCACGTCGGCCGCATAGTCCTTGACGCTGCGCATCTTCTTGTACACGCCGTGCAGGATCTGGTTGGGCGTACGCGGCAACGCCGGCGGCAGGACGGTGAAGGCCGTGACGCCAATGAAGATCGACAGGAGGAGCAGGGCAGTTCTCATGACAGGATGTCCTTTTTGTTGAACCGGTAAAGCGCAACACCGAGGAGGGCGGCGATATGGAAAAGCAGGATGAGGACCGACCGCCCGATGGCGCCGTACGGCACGGGTTCTTCGAAGAAATTGCGCCACGTGGCCATGTGGGTCGTGAAGAGATAGGGACGGATTCCATCGAAGACTGGCACCTCGAGCGTGCCGATGATCGTGAAGAGCAGGATGATCGCCATCGTCGTGACGATCGGGCCGATCGAATTGTCGGCAAAGCAACTCAGCGTCGCGGACAAGGTCGCGATCGTGGCAAGCGCGAGGTACGACACGGCGAACCCGCTGAGGAACCGCCACAGGACGTCGGCCTGCGGCAGGATCACGAGGCCGTCGGAGTTGAGCACCATCAGGTCGCCCGGACCGAAGAGGAAATACCCCGCCACGAGCGCCATCACACCGAGCCACAGGAGGATGACCAGCGTGTAGAGCAGGCCGGCCATGTATTTTGAGAGGAAGAGCGTCGTGCGCGACACCGGCCGCGTAAGCAGGAGTCGCAGCGTGCCCATCGCCGCCTCGCCGCTGATGAGATCGCCCGTCACGAGAGCCACCAGCAGCGGGATCTGGATGATGAGCATCTGCAGGACGATGAAGGCCGCGAGATGCCCGTTGAGGATGTCGCCGCCCTGGAAGCTGAGCGTCTGCTCGAAGGACGAGGTGATGAAGCCGATGTAGTTCTCCCCGTCGACCTTGAGGGCGAAGAGGATCACGGACACGAGCGCCGTGATCGCGGCCAGGCCGATGTAGCTCCGCGGTTTGGCTGCGATCTTGATGAATTCGCTCCAGGTCAGGCGTACGAACATCAGTTCCCGAGGATTTGAAGGAAATAGTCTTCCAGCTTCCGCCGGGCGTTGATCCCGTACACGCGCACACCCCGGCCGGACAACCAGTCGTTGATCGCGGGGATCTTGTCGCGCGCGGTGGTCACGTGCAGCTCACCGCCGAGCACGAATTCAACCTGTACGGCCGGAAATGCAAGCTGGAGGTCGGGCAGCACATTCGCGGTGGCATCGGTCTGGAATTCGACGCGCAGCTCGTCCGCATGCAGGAGTTGCCGGACCTCGCCTTCGATGAGCGTGCGGCCCTTGTCGATGATGACCATGCGGTTGCAGATCAGTTCGACCTCCGCGAGCAAGTGCGAGGACAGGATGATAGTCTTGCCGAGTTCGTCCCGCAGGCGCAGGATGAGGTTGCGGATATCAATGATGCCCTGCGGGTCGAGGCCGGTCGTGGGTTCGTCGAGAATGATCAGGTCGGGGTCGTGCAGGAGGGCCTGGGCGATACCGAGCCGCTGGCGCATGCCGTGGGAATAGCCGCTCACCTTGTCGTCCTCGCGGCCCTGCAGGCCCGTGAAAGCGAGCATGTCGCTGATGCGTGCGGACGTCACGCGCTTGCCGTAGGCACGGGAGAGGACCTCGAGGTTGCGCCGCGCGCTGAGGTATTTGTAGAAATCGGGCTTCTCGACGATGCTCCCGGTGCGGGCGAGGATCGCATTACGCTCCTTGCAGATATCGTGGCCGAAGATCTCGAGCGTCCCGCCGTCGGGGCGGATCAGGCCGAGCATGGCGCGGATCGTCGTGCTCTTCCCCGCGCCATTGCGCCCGAGGAAGCCGTAAATATCACCCGCGTTGACCGTAAAGGAAATGTCCTTGGCCGCCTGGTGATCCCCGAAGGCCTTGGCAAAGTGACTGACCCGGATGACGGGGATGGCGGACATGGACAGCGTCTATGCGGTTTACGCCGCTTGAAACAGCCGCGGGGCGGGAATGTTCTATTCGGGGGCTATAGGAGCGGGGCTTGCCCCCGCGATAGCTCGCCCCCCGCGATGGTTTGCCCCCGCGCTCGGCAGGGGCAAGGGGTTATGGGGTTCGGCAGGGGCAAGGTTGTTTGGGGTTCGGCAGGGGCATGGTTGTTTGGGGTTCGGCAGGGGCATGGTTGTTTGGGGTTCGGCAGGGGCAAGCCTTGCCTCTATAGTCATTCGTTACCCAAATCCTGATTAAAGGATATATATAGCTGCGGGGCTTGCCCCCGCGGTATTATTCCACATCAAGGTCGGCAGGGTCGTTGGGTGATAGGTTCGGCAGGGTCGTTGGGTGATAGATTCGGCAGGGGCAAGCCCTGCCTCTATAATTCATTATAGGCCATAGGTATAGCTGCGGGGCTTGCCCCCGCGGTAATATTCCCCATCAAGGTTGGCAGGGGTACTCCCCGTTTTTAATCGGGATGGCGTGTTGCAGGATAGATCGGGTATCGAAGCCACTCGGTTACGTCAGACCCAATTTATAAAGAAGCGGGCTCAGGGTTTTTCACCGGTGAATTCATCCGTAAAATGCCCGCCCTTGTCCGGCGCATCGGCCTTCTTCGCGTTGTAGGTATCCGACCCGCCGCGGGGAATGGACAAGGATGTCCAGGCCGCGCCGGCGTGCAACTTGCCGAGGTAGACGATCTGGCCGACGTGGTAGGCATAGTGGGCCAGTTGGCGGTGGATCGCATCGGGCACGGTGTGGGCCTGCTGCCGGATATAAACCGTTCGGGACAAGTCTGCTTCGGCCAATTGCCCGAGGGCGTCGAAGACGCATGACCAGCCTTCTTCCCAACGGCGCATCAGATCAGCTCGTGTGCGGAGATCGTTCTCAAATTCGAGATCCCGGTGACGCCATTCTTTCTCCCCGTCGGTGGTGAGGAAATCGGTCCACCGCGACAGCATGTTGCCGTGCAGGTGATTGACGATGGTAGCGATGCTGTTGCTCCGCGCCTCGTCTTCCGCAAACAAGGCCGTGTCGTCCACCTGGGCAAAGGCTTTTTCACCGAGCGACTTGTAGTAGGCAAAGAGTTTGGTCAGTGATCGGAGTTCATCGATGGTCATGGTCGGATGATCGTTGTCAGCGTTGCAGAAGTGATGAAACGTCAATCAATATCCTTGTCCGGAGCCACCTGATCCGCGAGGCGTTTCGGCGCGACATTTCGGTAAGCCACGGTCAGGGCATCTTGCAGCAGGTCTTCCGGCGCACCGGGCGCATTGACCAGGGTCCAACCCTGTTTGCCCCAGGCGTTCGGAACGGCCTGCACGACACCATGCCCCAGGGATGTCAGTGCATCCTGTTCGGCCGGCGGCAGCTTGACGCAAAGACGTTCTGTCGAGGCGTCATAGGTGGCGAAGATCTTTTTCCCGACACGGAACGATGTCTTTTCAAAATGGGGCTGTTCCGTGACTTCCGGAAAGGACATCGCCATCCGCCGGATGACATCGATCGGGGCGGGTCGCCTGGCCATCTTGCGTCAGTTCTTTTTCTTTCCGCTCTTCGCCTTTTTCAGGCTGTCGATCTCGGACTGGTCCGGACTCCCGTGCCGCGGGGCTTCGCGACGGTCGCCGGGTTTCGTCGTGATTTTTCCGCTCGGGGACAGGGAGTCGTTCATGCCGGTCAACGAATCAGCAATCATACCTGTCAGGGAATCGGGTAGTGTTGTCATTGTATCGCGCCGAAGCGTGTCGGATGCGGACGGAGCAGCCGTCGCCGCGGGCTGGCCGGGTTTTCGACAGGCAACGAACATCAAGCCTGTCAGCGCGAGGCTAATCCACCAGGATGATCGGTTCACGGGCAAGCAGGTTTTGGTCGGTGCGGATGATCACGGTGTACAGGCCCGCAGGCAGGGCGCCTTTGTTGAACGAGAGCCGGTTCTCGCCGGCGGAAGGCGTGTCGTGATAGAGTTGACGGATAATGCGGCCCTGCGCGTCGACGATCTCGATCGTAACGGGCTGCCGCGTGTCGAGTGTGAATGCGATGCGCACGAGGTCGTACGCCGGATTCGGAAAGACCTGGAACGATCCTTCGTCCATGGGCGCATCTACGCTCACGGTCGGATTGCCGTAGATCTCGGCCACCTGCGTCTTGAAGGTGTTGTACGCGTCCTGGCCCGGAATGTCGGCGCCGTAGCTTCCCGCCACCCATACGCGCGGCGTCGCGCTGCTATGCCGGCGGGCGATGCCCGTGTAGTCGCCCCAGCGTTCCGTATCGCCCGAGAGGAAGTTGACGTAGGTCTCGCCGGATTTGATGAGCGTTGAAGACGACCATTCCATACTGTGGTCGCAATTGACCACGCGCGCCTGCGGGTATGTCTCAGCTGACGTGCGAAGGAAGGCGATCATCACCGATCGGTCTGTCGCCGATGTGGCGAACGACGCCACGGCGGGATAGCTGTAGTCGTAACTGCCCTGCAGTCCAAAGGTCGACGTCTGGTTCTGCAGGTTCACCACATTCAGCCGGTTATAGTGAATGCCGTTCCACCCGTCGCCGATGTCGGAATGCATGACATAATGGAGGATCCCGTTGAGATAAAACGCGTTCTGGATCCGGCAATCCCCGTTGTCAAGCTCGTTGTCCGTGCCAAGCTGGAATCCATTCGGCGCCGGACTGTATGCAGAGACGGGGATCGGGTAACTCTCCATTTCCGGATTGCCCGCCATATCGTCCGTGATGATCCACATCCGCACCTGATTGTCGCCGCCCGACCGCGAACTGACGAAATAAAGACCCGGTCCGTAATTACCCTGGTGGCCGAACGAGGCGGGTACGAGCGAGAAGGCCGGGAAGGGCGATGTGCTCAGGCCTGACCAGTATTGCCAGTCCAGGTTCTGTCCCGTGTAGCCGTCTTCCTTGGAGATCTGATAAATGACGGACTGCTGGAATGGCCCCTGGTTGAGGAAGAGGTTGCCGGTGATAAAAAGTTCATTGGTCGATACGCCGATCGCCGGGTAATCAAACCAGGCGTTGTTACCGAGCGGATTGCCGGTGAGCTGGTAGACCCACCAGCCTTGCTGCGGATTGTTGGTCTTTGAAAAGCAGACGATCACCCTCGACGTGCTCGGCGTCGACCCATGTAGCAACACGAGGATGAACCGGTCCCTCTGGCTGTCGTAATGCACGCGTGGATCGTAAAGTGACCCCGTCAGCGTCCCGTCGTTGAGGAAGTCGTACCAAAAATCGAAGTAGAGGAACTGCCCCGACGACGTGTAGTACTCGATCCCGTCGTTGTTGGCCGTCACGATAAATCCTCCGTTGGATATCGCCAGCGAGTTGTCCGGCGGCGTCTGTTCCAGCGTCCAGTTGGCCTCGAAGTTGATGCCGAGGATCGGGTCCGATGCGCGAGACGCGGCATGCGGTTCTTCGCGCGGGTCGTGGCTGGCGATCTTCTGTTCGAGCTTGGCGGCTTTCAACGCGGCCAGGTCCTGGTCACCATGTGTCCTGCTCTTGATCGAGCGAACGGAGACGGCCCACTTCGTTCCGCCTTCGACAGGCACGAGCTCACCCGCACATGGCGTGGATATCCGGGGTGAAGGAATGGCGGCATGGCGTTCGACGCGAGCCGGCTCGACAGCCGGGACAAGCTTAACCTCCTGGCCGATGGACCAAGGTAAAAAACCGGTGATCGCGAGGATCGAGACGCACAAGCGTGCGAGGGCAATTCTCATAGGGAATGTGGGTCAGTGGGTCGTCATCCAAAGATACGCCTGCCGCCGGCAAATGCCGATGCAACTGGTTCTAACAGGGGGTCCGTCACATCTCTCACCGAGGCGCGGAGGGCGGCATATTTCCCTTAATTGCACAATTGTTCAGAGGGAATAACGGCATATCAGCAATTTCCGGAGGACACAGATTATGCTTGTCCATATTCCCATTTCGGGACACGCTCTGCCACCTGCCCTCTGCTCTATGCCCTCTGCCCTTAGCCTTTCGTCCTCCCCTCGCTCCCCGCAAGTATCCCCCCGTCGATCGTCAGCTCGATGCCGGTGACGTACTTGCTTTCGTCGCTCGCGAGATAGAGCGCCCCGTACGCCACATCGATCGGTTCGCCGAAGTGGCCGAGAGGGATGCCGGCCTCGACCTGCGCGATGATTTGGGCGCGCGTCTCGCCTTCGCCGAGCATCGCGTCCCACATCGGGGTCATGATCGCCGCGGGGTGGATGCTGTTGCACCGGATCTTGTAGCCTTTCTCCGCGCAATACAGCGCCACGCTCTTCGTGTGGTTGCGCACGGCGGCCTTGCTCGCCGCGTACGCCACCGCGCCAGGGATACCGACGACCCCGCTGCGGGAGGAGAGGTTGACGATGCTGCCGCCATGGTCCTTCATGAGCGGGATCGCGTACTTGCACCCCAGCATTACGCCAGTGGCGTTGACCCGGTGCACTTCGTCCCACGTTTCGAGATCTGCATGCTCCGCATCGAACGGCCCGGGCGCTTCGAGGAAGCCGGTGATGCCCGCGTTGTTGACAAGGATGTCCAGCCGGCCATACGTTGACCGGATGTGGTCCGCCGCATGTTGCCATTCCGATTCGTGCTTCACGTCCAGGTGCAGGTATTCGCTGTTCGCGCCGAGTTGAGCCTGTACCTCGCGCCCTTCGTCATCGAGGATATCGGTGACGAGCACGATGGCGCCTTCGCGGTGGAAGAGTTCGGCGGTCGCGCGGCCGATGCCGCGGGCCGCGCCGGTGATGAGGGTGATCTTGTGGTGGAGTCGCATGGGGCTAAGTTAGCAGGGGTTTTATAGGTGGGGTTTAGGAGGTTTAGAAAGTTTAGAGGGTTTAGAAAGTTTAGGGGATGGAGTCTGTTGACCGGGCGGATGCTTCAGATCTAAACCTTCTAAACCCTCTAAACGCGCTAAACAAATTATCGGAACAGAAAGAGATCCTGTGTACGACAAATGTAATCTGGGGTAATCTGTGTGCAATCTGGGGTATCTGTGGTGAAAAGGGGGTAACGCATGAAGAACGGAAGGGATAGTTCAATTAAGTGTGTCATTCTTCATCGACGCCCGGACTCATGCCTCGG
>CAYMLN010000108.1:0-7191 GCA_964391045.1 uncultured Saprospiraceae bacterium | reverse complement strand
CTTTGTAAAAGATCACACACTCCTGTAAGCTGCAAATTAACCTTATTCCAGTTTGATCGCTGTTCAGGGGAGGTTTCGCATTTTATTACCATAGACTCCATTGCTTACGGTTGGCCGGGAATCGCATTCTCTCCCTCTGAACGATATCTGTATACGCCTGCTAATAATGAAACATTGCTGTACCAATGGGATCTCGGGGCTGAGGATATTTTATCGTCGAAAACACTCGTTGATACCTTTGATGGATTCGTGCAACCCGGCTGGTTTCAAATGCGTTTCGGCCCTATGGTGCAAGCACCTGATGGCCGCATTTACGTAGTGCCCGGTGCAGCAAGCTCAAGATTCTTGCATGTGATTGAGCGCCCTGATCTTCCAGCTGAAGACTGCCGGCTTGTGCAGCATAAAATCGATTTAAAGAAGTCAAATGCCCGCTCCGCCCCCAACATCCCGAATTTCCGCCTCGGTCCCCTCGACGGCAGTCCGTGCGACACGCTGGGCCTCGACAATCTTCCGGTCGCCTGGTGGCGCTATGAGGAAAACTATCCGGGGCTGTGGCACGACATCTACTTTACCGATATGTCGTATTTCAATCCGACATCGTGGCACTGGGATTTCGGCGACGGGACGACCAGCACGAAACAGCACCCCCTGCACACCTTCAATCCGGGCCTCTACCATGTCTGCCTCACCGTCAGCAATGAGAACGCTTCGGACACCATGTGCCAATGGATCAATATCATCGTCACCGGCACGGATCACCCGGATACCGCCCAACCCGACTTGTCCATCAATCCGAATCCGTTCTCAGAATCCCTGGTCATTTCCTCCCGCAGCGGTGCGTTTCGCCCCGTCCACCTTCAGCTCTACGACATCCACGGCCGGCTCGTGCTGGACCAGCCGGATATCGTGGTCCCATCCTCGATCTACCTGCCCGACCGCATCACACCTGGCATGTATTTTTGCAGGATCGTGGAGGAAGACGGGACGGAGTCTGGATTTAAACTCGTGAGGCAGTGAGGCGGTGTGGGTTTATCAGGTTGAGATGGTTTAGCAACGAGATCTTTTAGTCCTAAACCGTCTCAACCTTCTAAACGTCTCTTGTCCTGCCCTTGAGGCCCTTGGCCACAATTTGTTTCAGGGAATGCCTAGAGGGTCTAGAAGGTTTAGAGGGTTTAGTTCTGCAGGCTCAATAGTCCAAGAAATTCTCACAGTCTCACTGTCTCACCGTCTCACTGTCTCACTCTCTCACTGTCTCACTGTCTCACTGTCTCACTGTCTCACTGTCTCACTGTCTAGCCCTTCTCCTTAAACTTTCCTAATTTTCCGGCATCATGCGCCAGCCCCCTCCCGCCACGATGGCATCCGCCGCCGCCGCCGCCCTGGGCGACCTGGCGTGTTATCTCGAGGCGATCGACCCGGCCGTATACGCGCGGCCGCTGGAGATGTTGTCCGGATCGACGATCGGACAGCACACGCGGCACATCATCGAATTCTATGCGTGCCTCGTCGATCAGGCAGCGGGACTACAAGAACCACGGATCAATTATGCCGCGCGTCTGCGCGACCTCCGCATCGAGACGGATCCCGATCATGCGCTTGCGCTGAGCTATAGCCTCGCCTCGCGGCTTGGCGAACTGGACGAAAGTACCCCGTGCCGGGTGGATTGCGCGGAACATGGCGATGCCGGCCTGGAGACGCGGTCGACGATCGGACGCGAGTTGCAATACAACGTCGAGCACGCGATCCACCACCTCGCCATTATCAAGATCGCGCTGCGGCTGGTGGCGCCCGACATCGCGCTCCCGGAACACTTCGGCGTGGCGCCGTCGACGATCCGCCACCGCCACGACGCATGTGCACACTGACGTATCTGCGGTCGGGAGAGAAGACCTACCTCACGTCCAACCGCGATGAGGCACCCGGGCGGCGCGCGACCGGCCTCTTCTCCGACCACCGGCCCGACGGCACACAGTATTGGTTTCCCCTCGACGAAATGTCCGGTGGCAGTTGGATCGCCCTATCGAATAGCGGTCGCGCGGTGTGCCTGCTCAACGGCGGGTATGAACCCTTCATCCCCGCACCACCCTATCGCATGAGTCGCGGACTCGTGGTCCGCGACGCGATCCTGGCCCCGGAAATCGACGCGTTCCTGCACGATTACCCCCTCGACGGTATCGCGCCGTTCACGCTTTTGATATACGAACAAGACAGCCTGCGCAGCCTCGTCTGGACCGGCACGCAGCGCGACATCCTCGACCACGCCGTCTGGGATGCCAATATCTGGTCGTCCGTCACGCTCTATCCCGAGCCCGTGCGCATGCGCCGTCGCGCACTCTTCGAGCATTGGCTCGCCCATCACCCGGTATTCGACCGCGACGCGATCATCGACTTCCACCGGTCGGGCGGTGAGGATACCGAGAACGGATTCATCATGGACCGGGGCGGGATCGTCAAGACCTTGTCCGTGACCAGCCTCGAACTCACCCCCACGTCCGGATCGATCCGGCACCTGGACCTCGGGGCAAACGTGCAGGAAGAGATATCTTTCCGGCATGCCCCGGCCTGACGCCCTCACCCACCCTGTGTCCGTCCACGCGTCGATCGGCCCCGTCCGCCTATGGTGGCGCCGGTTCTTCATCCGCCTGCGGTCGTGGGAATACTGGCCCGTCTACATCTTCAGCCTGCCGATGATCGGGATCTGGATCTGGTATGCGATCCGTGCCCGGGACTTCTTCTTCTTTTCGCTGACCAACCCCGGCATCCCGACCGGCGGCTTCTTTGGCGAGTCGAAGTCGGCCATCCTCGAACACATCCCCGAAGATGCCAAGCCCGGCACCTTGCTGATCCGAGTGCCGGCATCCCTGGACCAGGTCGTCGCGGCTGTCACCGATGCCGGTCTCGCCTACCCGCTCATCGCCAAGCCCGAGGTTGGCGAACGCGGGTGGAACATCGAGCGTGTCAACGATCCGGATGAACTGAAAGACTACATCCTCCGCCATCCGATCGACACGATCCTGCAGGAATACGTGGACTTTCCCGTCGAACTGAGCATCATGGCCTACAGCATGCCTGACGGTTCGGCCGCCGGCGTGACATCGGTGTGCGAGAAACATTTCCTCCAGGTCACGGGCGACGGTGAGCGGACCCTCGGCGAACTGATCCTCGCCCAGGACCGGGCCGTGCTGCAGTACGAAAAATTGCAGAAGAACTTTGGCGACCGGTGGACTGATGTCCTGCCCGCCGGCGTGACCCTGGTCCTCGAGCACGTCGGCAATCATTGCCGCGGAACGATGTTCCTGGACCGGAACGACCGGATTGACGACCGGCTGACACACGTGATCCTCCGGCTTTTGCGTTCCATGCCCGGCGTGTACTACGGACGATTCGACATGCGGGTGTCCTCCTGGGAGGCCCTCTTAGACGTCCGGGACATCCGGGTCCTGGAGTTCAACGGTGCGAGCGCCGAGCCGGCGCACATCTACCAGCCGGGCTATTCCCTCCTCCGGGCCTACCGGGACATCGCCCACCATTGGGGCATCATGTACCGGATCGCCCGGCAGAATCGCGCCATCGGCCATCCGCCGGCGGGGATCAGGCAGATGATATCGGCGTTAATTCTCTATTTTCGGTACAAACGAGACAACTGATCGCCATTGGGGTTCCTCATCCACTTTTTCTGGGGCTGGCTGTGCAGCTTCTTGGGCACGATCCCGTTCGGGACGATCAACGTGTCCATTACGGAGGCCGCCATCACCCGGGGCAAACGGATCGGGATCATGATGGGCATCGGCGCCTCCATCGTCGAGTTCTTCCAGTCGTACGTCGCCCTCAGCTTCTATAACATCCTGAGCAACAACCCGAAGACCGAGCGGATGATCATCATCACCTGCATCCCGATCTTCCTCATTATCGGCACCTATTACCTCCTCAAGAAGAACTCGGTCATGCCGAAGCCCACGCACCGGGCGGCCCACGCCATCGGTCTGGCCAAGGGATTCATGCTCAGCGCGCTCAACCTCATCGCCGTCCCCTACTACGTCTTCATCGGCGGCTACCTGTCCAACAACAAGCTCATCGACCTGAAGCCGGACCTCATCGCGGCCTTCGCCACCGGCGTCGTCGCGGGCTCCTTCATGGTCTTCGTCCTCTATGCCGAACTGGGCAAGTACATCCAGCGCAAGAGCGAGCACATGAGCCAGTACGCGAGCAAGATCGTGGGGATGATCTTCATCGCGATCGCCGTGAGCCAGGCGGTGCGGTATTGCTGGGAGTAAACGGTAAACGGATAACGGATAACGGATAACGGCAAAGGGCAAAGGGCAAAGGGCAAAGGGCAAAGGGCAAAGGGCAAAGGGCAAAGGGCATGGTGAAAAAATGGCCGTGATTGGCGTCCTCCTTGTTCGCCATAGCCGCAGGCGGCGGCGATTCGCCGACCACAGGATAGGCGCCTCCATGATCTCCGTGTGGGAACAAGGAGCGTCAGGGCAAAACAGTCGTTCTTTCACCACAGATACCCCGGATTACACACAGATTGCCACAGCTATGATCAGGGCTCATGGTGGGCTTTTGCGGACTCCACACATACAGCTAAGGTGAGGTTATTATTCGCCCACAACGGCCTAAGGTAGGGCAGGATATCGCGCTCCGCGTCTCTGCGAGAAATTTGGACGCCCTTTATCACCCAAGAACCCAATCGTGATCGACATACATTGAAATAAAGCCCTGATCTTTCAACCCATGAAGACCTTGCTCTTGACAATCCTCGCCACTGCCTTGCTTACGCCTGCTATTGAGGCTCAATCCACCACCCCCTGCGACGATCTGCCCCCGCTCAACGCCGAAGTCCTCCAATACGTGAAATCCCAGATCGGGAAGAAAGTCGCCCGCGGCGAATGCTGGGACCTCGCCGCCGGCGCCCTCAACACGACCGGCGCGAAGTGGGACGGGCAGTTCGGCTTCGGTCGGCACGTCGATCCGCAGAAAGAATGCATCTACCCGGGCGATATCCTCCAGTTTGACAACGTCGTGTTTGTCGAGAAAAACGCAAGCGGCACCCGCACCGAACAGATGCCGAAGCACACGGCCATCGTCTACACGGTCCACGGCCCGGGACGGTACACTATCGCGCACCAGAACACATCCTTCTCGGGGCGAAAGGTGGGACTGAGCGAGATCGATCTGGCGAACCGGACGAAAGGGCGGATTCGGGCCTTTAGGCCCGCGAACTAAAAGCGAAAAACTAAAAACGAAAAGCTAAAAGGGAAAAGCTAAAAACGAAAAGTTGCAAACGAGTGACTGGACTGGCAAGTGGATCGGTGTTTTACCACAGATACTCAGATTGCATACAGATACTCACAGATTTCATTTTCGGCAGCATGGGGCTTTCGGCGTGCAAATCATTGGCATTTTCTAAAGGTTGATCTGCGGCCTCTGCCAATAATGCGGGCTGGGATCAGGTTATATTTGAATAACGAACCAATCAGAAACACGGGTGTCGCGCTCCGCGCCTCTGCGAGAACCTACCCAAACCCACCGCCACGATGATCACACCACGCCAACGCATCGAATCCTGGGTTGACGCCTTCAACCGGAAGGACGCCGATGCCCTGGCCGCCATGTATGCCCCTGATGCCGTCAATCACCAGGTCAACCAGGAACCCTTCGTCGGGCGCGAAGCGATTCGGGAGATGTTTGCCCGGGAGTTCGCGATGGCGGAGATGGTGTGCATCGTGGAGAACATCTTCCAGGATGGCGAATGGGGCATGCTCGAATGGCGGGATCCGCTGGGCCTCCGGGGATGTGGGTTCTTCCACATCGTCGATGGGCTGATCGTGTTCCAGCGGGGGTACTGGGACAGGTTATCGTTCCTGCGGATGCATAAGCTTCCCATCCCCACCGAATGAGGTCATTTTCCATTTCCGTCCGAACGGCGGTGATCATCGCCCTCGCCGTGCCCGCGTTGGTGCCTGCACAGGAAGCAACCATTGATTATGTCAAGGTGCGCGACACGTTGATCACGCGAACCTGTGGATCCAAGTCGCTCGATGAGACCCTGGCTAACCAGGCTGCCCTCGAACGTATCGACCCCGGACAGATCCGCAAGGGCCTCGACCTTTATCACTACGACGCCGCGATGCTGGCGTATATCCGGTTCGGGCTGACCGGGGATACGCTTTGGCTGGACAGGGCGATCCTATCCTATCAGCACGCAGCAGAGGCGAACCACGGGCTTTATGAGGCAATTCAGGGCGAGGCCATCTGCCAGTATCTCCGGGGTGATTGTCCGGCGGCTGTCAGCGCCGTGAATCGCTACATGACCATCGCGCCTAAACGGTATAGAAAGGATGAATCTCTGCAGCAGATCCTTTCCGCGTGCCGGGACGAATGATCTGGGATTGCCCGATTAAAATTTCTGCGACAGTCCACATCTTTCTTGTGAAGGAAATATCCTGATCATGGATTGTCCATATTTCCCGCAGAGGCGCGGAGCGCGATCTCCACATTTCAAAAAGTCCACCCGGCTACATGAATTCTAACCCTTTAACAGCATTGACTGAGAACGCAAAACATCCTGGAAGTCAACTACACCTGACTAGCAAGTAGCATACCCCCGATCCCAGTCAATGATCCATGACCGTCCTTTCGCCGTTGACCGTCCACCGTTTGCCCTCTTCTCACACGGAGGAACGGAGATCACGGAGCTGTGCTGGCACTATCCACTTAGTACCGGGCGAGAATCCCGGAACGGCCTTTCGCCGTTTGCCCTTCACCATTTGCCCTCTTCCCGCACGGAGGAACGGAGATCACGGAGCCTTGCAAGCAGCGTCCACCTCTTTAAGTCCATGATCGATGTACGACCGTTTGCCGTTTGCCGTTTGCCGTTTGCCGTTCACCGTTTGCCCTCTTCCCGCACGGAGTAACGGAGATCACATCGTTATTAGCAGCCTCATTAGCGGAGAATCGTCACATCGCCACTCATCGTGATGGACTGGCCTTTGACGGTGACCACCTCAATCCAATAGACGAAGACGTCGGGATTCAACTGCTGGCCGTGGAATGTCCCGTCCCAGCCCGCATCCGGATCATTGGGCATTGCATCGAAATTCTCGAAGAGCACATCCCCCCAGCGATCATAGATGCGCATGGCCGACACGGTCCGGATCTCCTCGTTCGTTTGGACAAAGAAGACGT
>CAYMLN010000107.1:0-7272 GCA_964391045.1 uncultured Saprospiraceae bacterium | reverse complement strand
GGCCTACAAGTCCTGCGCCGCGGTCATGAAGCCGTCGGACCCTCGGTACAAGGAGGTCAAGAAATTTGCTGACAACCTCACCGAGATCGCAGCAAACCTCAATACCATCAAGCTCCAGGACAGCCTGCTCATCCTGTCTTACAAGAGCGAGTCGGAGTTAAAGGAACTGGCACGCCAGATCAAGGCGCAAAAGCAGAAGGAAGCCGAGGAAGCCGCGGCCCGCAGCAAGTACGTGGGCAATGCAGATATCAAGAACCAGCCGTTCAATCCCGCCGTGGCACAGCCCGGGGGAATTCCCGGCGGCGTGGCGCCCGGCGGCGCCCCGGCCGCGGGTGTTTTTTGGGCGTTTGACACCAAGAACATCAAGAAGTCCATGCGGGAGTTCCAGCGGGTCTGGGGCGACATCCCGCTGACGGACTACTGGCGGGTCAGCGCGCGGTCCGTCCAGTTTGCCTCCACGGAAGAGGTGGTCCAGGCCAACACGGAAGGCCAGGTCAACGTGTACAAGAGCGAGCTCGAGGATTTCTTCAAGGAGGTGCCCAAGACGGACTCGGCGAGGGCCCTGTGCCATGACCAGATCCGCAAGTCCATGCTCCTGCTCGGCGGCCTCTACCGGGACCGCCTCGAGGACTTCGCCGGGTCGATCGAGATCCTCGAGAAGTTCCTGCAGAAATATCCCGATGCACCGGAAGAACTGGAAACCTATTACCAACTCTACCTCTCCGCGCTCTCGGCCGGCGACCTCGCCCGGCAGGAAAAGTACAAGCGCCTGATCCTGGACGAGTACCCCAACTCGCGCTTTGCCAAGGTGCTGTCCGACCCGAACTTCGCCGCCAAGCAGCAATCGGAGTTGGACAAGTTGAACGCCTTCTACGATGAGACGTATGGGCTATTCTCCCAGGGCGAGCATGCCCTGGTCCTCGACCGCCTTCGCGGCATAGAGGACCGATACGGGGTGAACAACGTCCTCATGCCCAAGTTCGACCTGCTCAAGGCCATGAGCTTGGGTGCCACCATCGGCCAGGAGGCCTACATCGACGGCCTGAAATACGTGGTGTCGCGCTATCCCAATACGGATGAAGAGCGCAAGGCCAAGGACATGCTCCTGTTGCTCGGGCAGGGCACGGCCGGCAAGTCATACGGTGAGAGCGGGCTCGAGTCGGCCAAGTTCACCCTCGAGGACAATGCCCTCCATTTCGTCGTCGTGTACGTGGTCAACCAGGATGTGGTCTCGCTCAATGACACGAAGGTAGCCCTCGCGGAGTTCCACAACCAGTTCTTCAAGCTCGACAACCTCAAGATGGCGAGCCTCGTGTTCGATCCGGCCAAGAACAATTCGCTTGTCCTCGTGCGGTCGTTCGCGACGAAGGAAAAGGCGATGCTGTATTACCAGACGGCGCTGCGCAATCCGAAGAGCTTCCTGCCGGAAAAGGCGAATTACGAGGTCTATCCGATCACCCAGAAGAACTACCGGGAAGTGATCAAGGCCCGTTCGTTGGAGGAATACCGGACCTTTTTCGAGAAAAATTACCTCAACAAGTAGGCGGCCGTCGGGCGCTTCAATCCACGTCGAATTCGATCAGGCGCGCACCCTTGTCGACGGCCTGGGCAAGGCTCACGTCAACGCGCTTGATCCGCACGGCATCCGGCGCGGTCATGACGTTTTCCATCTTCATCGCCTCGAGGATCAGCAGCGGCGCGCCTTTCTCGACCGCGTCGCCGGCGTTGACCATGATCCCCTTGACAAGCCCGGGCATCGGGGCATGGAGCGCGCTGACTTTCCGGGCCAGGGCCTTATTCATCCCCAATCGCTCGATGAGCGCGTCGAGCGGCGTGACCAGGCGAGCCTCGCGATACTCCCCGTCGATGCGGAACCGGGCTGTCCGGTTTTCGCGATCGACCGCGATCACGGAGATGGTATGGCTCGTGCCGTTGTCCAGCAGGTGCCACGTTCGTTCGCCCGTGGCCACGCTGTCCAGGTCACGGACATCGGCGATGTCGAGTTCGTGGATCTTCCCGGCGATTTCGATGCGGATGGTCTTTTCGTCTGAGAGGTTCATGCTGCTGTTGGTTTTTGCCGGGCCAACCGGTCCATAAAGATCACCTCGAAAATCGTAAATGTCACGTAAATGACCAGGAAAGGCCAGAGGAAGGTCGAATCGGCCGGCGCGTAGAGCTTCTTGTAGCCGACGATCAGGGCCAGGCAGAGGATCATCTTGGCGAAGACGCCGAGCATGACGATGGCGATGAACAGCTGGGCCCGCTTGTGGCCTGCGGCAGCCGAGGCGATGCGGTACAGGGAAATGCAAAATGCGGTCATGGCCGAAACGGCGATGACCAGGAAGGAGGTGTGTGCGCGGACGGGCGGCATCAACGCGGCAAATAGCGTACAACCGGCGGCCGTGATGAGGATTGTGAGGGCGAGGCCCTTGGCAAACGTGAGTGATCTACGCATCCGGTCGCCGGGTGAGGTCGAGGTACATGCGGTAAAAGAAGCCCACGGTAAACACGAGGACAAGCAGGGCCGTAAAGTATGGCTTGCGGGTCCCGAGTGCACGATCGATCTGTTGCCCGAGCCAGGCGGCCACGGCGACGAGCGCGGCGAGCTGGAAGGCCAGCCCCGCGTATTTCATGTACGATTGTGTGGCCGGGGGCTTTTGCCTCAAGACATCACGGCTTTGGCGCCGGCCTTCTGCATGTCTGCGGCCGGCTCGTCATCCAGCTTCACGCGACGGGGCGGGACGCCGGTATGATCGCCCATCTTGCACTTCACGTTAAAGATGGATCCGGGCTGCACGACCAGTTTCTGGGTCGTGACATCGCCCTGGATGTGCGCCGTCTCCTTGACCTGCAAGACATCGGCGACCAGCAGGACGCCTTCGAACCGACCCTCGATGACCGCGTTTTCGCACTGCACGTCGCCGGTGATCGAGCCGGAAGGCCCGATGATTACCTTGCCCCGGCAGGTCAGGTTGCCCCGAAGCGTACCGTCAATGCGGATGTCGAAATCCGCGTGGAGGGTGCCTTCGATTGACGTGCCCTGGGCGAGGCTATTGGTCGATGCGCTGGTCGGCGTGGCGCCGGCAGCGGCCGCTTTGGACTTGGGGTCGTTCTTTGCGTTGCCAAACATCCTAGTGTAGCGTTTTACGTCAGAGAATAAACGAATGTCATGGGATTATAATCTGACAAAAAGCTACTTCCCGCCGGGAAAAGCCGGCGGTCGCCGGGTCAGAAGCGCGGGCAGTATACGCCGCGGCTCTGCGGACCGCAGACCGTGTAGACCATCGAGAATTCGAAGCCACCGTTGCCCCGGCTCTCCTGGCTCAGGCTGGAGGTGTTGATGTCATAGCTGAAGCCGATGCCCCAGTTCTCCATGTCAAAGCGGGTCGACAGGATGAGGGCATCCATGAGGATCGGATTCTCGAAGTGGCGGGCGAGGCGGAACCACGCGCCAAGCTGGAAGGACTGGTCGCTGCCGCCGTCCATGTTGAACCGGAAGCTGTTGCCGGCGTTGATCTCCATGGAAGGACCTTGATTGAAGAATACGGCGCCGGGGACGAGCGATACGGAGCGACTCATCGGGAATTCACCGCCCGCGTGGATCACGGCGCGTGTGAAGTATTTCTCAACATTGTCGTCCACGCTGTAGAAGGACACGTTCGGCTGGTTGAGGTGATTGATGGCTGCACCGAGGTACCAGCTCGTATTCTTGTCCAGCACGGAGAACCACAAGCCGCCGAGACCGACGTCGCCGAAGAGGAAGTTGTCCGGAAGGTCGCCCTCGCCCGACGGGATCGTCGGATCGAATTCGCCGTTGGTCACCTGGGACGGCCAGCGGGCATTGAGGTAATCAATGCTTCGCTGCGAAGCGCCGGCTTCCGCGCCGATGACGATGTAGTGCGCCTTGCGGCGATCGCCGCCCACACGCCGGCTGTATGAGCCGGAGAGTTTCATGGTCAGGGTCTGGAAATCCAGCGAGCCGGCCACGTCGCCCCAGAATACGCCGCCGAAGCCGAAATAGTCATAGCGGCCGACGGGCATCTTCTGGTCGTAGGAGACGGAGTAGGTGTTGTAGGCGTTGCGTCCGAGGACGGAGGCCCATTGGTTCCGGTAGTTCCCCACGAACCGCGTGTTACACTCCATGACCCCCGTCATCGCCGGATTGAGCGTCAGCGGGGACATGTAGAATTGCGAGAAGTGGATATCCTGGGCTTTGGCGCCGAAGCCCGTCAGGAGGGTAATAAGCGCCGCGAATAGAGTAACATGTTTCTTCATAGCCGCCGATCAACGTGGGTTAGAACTGTCCCAAAAAAGGTTTAAATCAATCAATGATACGTATTCCGTTGAAATGGAGGGGTGTTGCCGGTTGACCGGCATCCCTGCCCATTTCTCGGTGGGAAATATACACAAATCATCCATTCCCGCATGAATTTCCGCAATAATTGCTCCAAAACAGGCCTCCCATCCGCCATTCCTTTGGCTTGCGGTCATTCGTACGGAAGATGACGTTTGTTTGTCATTCGTTATTGTTTGGATGCCTGATAGAAGGATACCGAAGGGCACGGTCGTGCTGCCCGCGGTCGCGGAGTGTTAAATTTTTTTCTGTCGGCGAAAGTGGCAGATGTTCCGGCAGGAATGCGGGGAAAGCTAGGCCGGGATTTGGGCCGGTGGGTTATAAAATGAAAAAGCCCCCGCGTCGCGGAGGCTTTTTCCCGTGCGCCGGCGAACGTGCCGGTATTATTTGTTGCGGCCGAGGAACGCACTGACCCCAATGGCCATGCCGATGGTGACGAGGTCGTCATTTGAGGCCAGAAAGAAAAGCTGGGGCTCGAACGCCACATTTTGGTTGGCGAAAAAGGAACGGCCGAGGCTTGTGCCGATCGAGGCGAACGTGGTGGAGAAACCTTCGCCAATAAGCGAGTTCAAACCGCGGCCGAGGCCCAGGGCGAAATCATTGCCGATGTAGAAGCCGGCGGTCGGCGAGATGTCGAGGACGGCAGTCGCATTCCCGTAGCCGCTGATAGCGGAAAAACCCACTGTACGGCTACCGAGGTAGCGCCTTTATTGACCGTTTGGGCTTGGGAAGAAAGCGGAAGGAGGACCAGGGCGGCCACCATCAAGAGGATAAGGGTAGAAAGTTTCATTTGTCTTGATTGAGGTGTAAACCCGGTAAGCAACCGAAACCGCGCGGGGTTCAATTTTCCAAGGCTGAGACAGGAGATCAACAAGCCTCTGGCTGAAAGGCCTAAATGGAAAAGGCCCCGGGAGGGGCCTTTTCAGTTGCTGGTAATGATAGCGCTCATTCGATGTTTCGGCCCAGGAAGGCGGTGATGCCCATGGCCACGCCGAAGGTCAACGTACTCTCCGTGGTTGCCTGGAAGAAGAGTTGCGGCTCGAACGCCACGTTCTGGTTGGCGAAGAAGGAATACCCGAAGTTGGCGCCAAACGAGCCGGTGGTGAAGTCGTCGACGATGGCGATGCCGGCATTGGCCTCCAGGAAGAGCGGCGCGGTGGCGAAGTACCAGCGGACGAAGGGTGCCAGCGTCGCCACGGTGATGGAGTTGCCTTCGCCGATGATCGTGTTGAAGCCGAGGCCAAGGCCTAGCGCGAAGTCGTCCGCGACATAGAACCCGGCGGTCGGGGAAATGTCGATCACGGCGAGCGACGAGCCCCCGCCGCTGACGACAGAGAACCCGACCGTGCCGGCGACCGAAGCGGCGCCCTTGTTGACCGTCTGGGCCTGGGAAGAAAGGGGGAGGAGGGCCAGGGCGGCCACCATCCCGAGGGTAAGGGTAAAAAGTTTCATTTGTTTTGATGTAGGTGTGAATTTGAAAAGCAATCGAAACCGTGCTGGGTTCATTCGCCTGGGTCTGCGCCGGGGATCGACAAGCCTCGGTTCGAAACGGTCTTAATGAAAAGGCCCCGAGTGGGGCCTTTCATGTTGCCGGTGATGCTCGTGTTTATTCGCTGTTGCGCCCCAGGAAGGCCTGGATGCCGATCGTGAAGGCGAGGCGGTTGTAGTCGCCCGTGAAGCCGTCTTCATCGTCGGTGTAGATATTGTACTCGATTTGGGGCTCAATGGCGATCGAGTTGTTCAGGAACAGGGAGTAGCCTGCGCCGAAATGGAGATTCGTGCTGCCTTCTTCTTGGATGGCCGAAAAAATGTCGAATGCCGAGGGGCCGAAATCAATGCCTCCCTGGGCAAACAGTCCGTCAATAAGGTAAAAGCGGGCCCACGGACCGAAGCCGAACGTGCTCTCGGAATCCCCGTCGAAAGAGTTGGTCACCAGATTGAGCCGGACACCGACACCGAGATTGTTGATGATGTAATACCCGACATTCGGCGACAAGTTGAACAGGGTCTCGGATTCATCATCACCATCATATTTGATGCTGTTAAATCCGATCGAGCCCCCGAGTTGCCAGGCCCCGGAATTGACGGTTTGGGCGAAGCCGCTTTGGGCGACCAGGAAGGCGACCATTGCGGTCAGGAAAGCGCGTGTAAAAAGTTTCATCGTAAAGGTGGTTGTAGTGATAAGATGACCCTAATATATGAAGATTATTTTCATGTATATCTTGCCTTAAACCATCTTTCCGGGCTCGATTCGGTTTTCAGGGAAGCAGGCACTCGGGCAGAAGGAAGGTCATGAAATGAGAAAGCCGCCCGGAGGCGGCTTTCGTCGTGCTGGTCGGTGTCCGGTCGGGATCACTCGCAGGAAAGGCCCGGGACGGACAGGCCTCCCGTCGCCGTCCATTCGCCGGTGATGATATCCCCGGGGTTCGATGACGTCCAGGTGATCGTGATCGTGATGGGCACGCACGCGTCCACGCTGCCGGTCAGCCGGATGATGCGGTTGCTGCTGTTGCCCGGGATCCACTGCTCGACATCGAGGTCGGCGCCGTCGACCACGACCACGGCGTCTTCCTCGACGAAGTTGGTCAGGCCGCCCTGGATCTTGACATGGTGCAGGTCCTTGTCGGAGACGAAAGTGTAGACAACCTCGCGCTGGCTGGAATCGCACAGGGTCACCTCGCCGGTGAAGTCAGCCTCGCACGTGTCGCCGCCGCCGCCGGTCGTGTCGCCTTCGACGAGGAGCAACTCCTCGGCCTCCAGCCAGCCCGTGCTTTCATGGTCGCAGTTTTTCGGATTGCCGGTGCGCGTGTACTTCGCCCGGACCACGTATTCGCCGGGTGTCAGCGGGGTAAAGGTCAGCGTGCCCTCCCCGGCCTCGGGCGTCACCGGCTTCCCGCCGTACGTGTCGCCCTCGGGAC
>CAYMLN010000106.1:0-7287 GCA_964391045.1 uncultured Saprospiraceae bacterium | reverse complement strand
ACGATATACTGCGTGATGTACCAGCTATCGTATCCGCCCTTGAACCACGGGAAGCCGCCACCCGCGAGTTGCATCTCGGACAGCTTGCGCAAGGCCCCGTCAAGATCGTAGGCCAGGCGATTGCGGTCAAACAACATGGCCATGTCCTTGCGCTGCTGCGCTTCGCCCAGGGCGTCAAGCACCCAAGGCGTCTCCTCGAGCATCGCGGATTTCAGCTCCTGGTTCTTTTGCAACGGGCTCAGCAACGCCTCATCATCCGTTTGCCGCCACTGTTCGTAAACCTTGGCAATATCCGGCTGCAGGTCCAGGATGCGCGCACCCAAGGCATGGGCATAATAGCGGCCGAAAACCTGCTCCGCGCATTCGTGCGGGTACTCCATGAGGTATGGCAGCGCCTGGACGGCATACCACGCGGGCGAGGTAGTCATCTCGACGGTAAATCCATGGTCCACCTGTGTCGGCGAGCGCTTGCCCGTCATGGAGGCGAACACGAATGTCCGGCGTTCATTGGCCTTGAGGGGCAGCGGCAGCGTCTCGGTGATGAGGATGCGGTTGGTCACGACCGGGACCCAGGCTTCCTCGCCATCGGTGTGCTGTCCGGCGATCGCGCGGACCTGGTACTTGACCGGCAGTGTCCAGCCGGCCGGCACCCTCAACGTCCAGGCAACGGGTGATGATAATCCGGGTGCGATGGACAACGGTACATCGGTCGTGCCGCCCCATAAGGCGGTCACATCCTGGTCCGTTAAGGCATTGATGATCTTGAGCGACGCCGATCCGGTCACCGCATTTTCCGACAGGTTAGTCACCTTCGCCGGGAACGCGATCGTATCGCCTTCGCGGAAGAAGCGCGGGGCATTCGGAAAGACCATGAGGTCTTTCCGCGTTTCTGTTTCGGCTGACGTCAGGCCGAAGCGCAGTTGCTCCGTGTGGGCCAGTGCCTGGAATTTCCAGCGCGTCAGTGCTTCCTTCATCACAAACGTGAAGACGAGATTGCCGGCGCTGTCGGTTTGCATTTCCGGGAAGAAGAAAACCGTCTCCTCGAGCGCCGTACGCAGCGGAGGCGCCTGTTGGGGCGATGCGACATCGCCAGTTTCGGCGGCCATCTCCTCGCTCTTCATGACCTTTCCGTCCATCGGGGCCGCGGATTCCTCCAAATTTGCCGCACCCGGTGCAGCCTGGAGAATCATGTCCGTATCCGCACGTCCGGACCGCTGGCGCTCGCCCCGCATATAGACGCGTCCGCCATAGGCCATGTAGGGCTCAGGCAACATGCGATAGGTTCGTTCAGGATAGGTCGACGAGGTCTCCGACCAGTATCCGCTCATCCACCAGGTCGACAACCGCGACCGGCCATCGTGCGCAGTGAGCCGGCTATAAAAGCCAGGGAACAACTGCATCGACCATTGATGCGGTACGAAAGCATCGAGGGAGGCGTCGTACATGCTCATCAGCACTTCGGCGCTGACTTTATCCCCGGACTTACCGCTGACCGTGAGCGACCAGGTTTCCTTCCCGCCGGGCTCGGTCTTGTCGCGCCATGTGGTCAGCCTGACATCGAGTTCCTTGTTTGACCAGGGCACCACTACAGACTGTTGGAAAGTATAAAACCGATTGTCATGCACGGCAAAATGATGCACGATCATCCCTCCCCTGTCCGACTCCGCAACAGTCGCAAGATCTTTCATGCGCCCATCTGCCGCAATCCAATCCATCGCTCCGTCCTTGCGTCGCTCGATCACGCGGAAGAACCGGGGTGGCGTCTTGAGGCCGCTCAGCACCGCAGCACGCAGCACCTTACCGGGTTCGAGGCCCGTCGATTCAGGATGGATAACCGCGAATTCATCCGCAGGCAGGCCCGTGGACAGGCTGTAGACCGTGACGAATTGTGTCGTCGAAAGTGTCTTGCCGCGCGCATCGGTCCAGGTCCAACTCAACTGATAATGGCCGGGCGACTTGATCACCGCAGTGAGATCGACAGGTTTGTCCCCGTCAACGGACAGGCTGACCGGATCGAATCGCTGCACCACGGGCCATCGTTCCATTTCTTGCAAGCCTGGCGGACTATAGCTCGGGAAGCGCTTTTGATATTCGGCATCACTCAGCAACGGCATATCCGGTGCGCTCCACAACCGGTCGCGCAGCACCGTGGAGGGTCCTTGCAACTGCGTCACGGCAAGACTTGCCGTCAGGGGAACCGACTTGTCATCGGCATTTCGCGCGAGAATGCGCACCTGCCGCAACGCGTCGAACTCCGTTTTCTCCGAAAGCCCGACCTCCACGTCAAAACCCTGTCGGCTCAGCGTGAAGGATTTGGTCGCTTCATGACTTTCGCCGGATACATCCGTGACCGTCACATGGACTTCGAAAACGTAGCGTACATCCTGGTCTGCGTCATTGGGGGACAGTGCATCGAATCGGATGGGCACGCTTCCGTCATTCCCCGTCGTGCCTTCCGCGTTGACAAGCACCTGCTCATCGCCTCCGGCGGGCGGCCAGCGGCGGTAGCCGCGCCACCACCAGGGCCATTGTGCCGTGCGCTTGACCGTGTAGGCATATCGTGCGCCGGCTACGGCCGAGCCCGCGTAATTCATCGCCCGCGCTGTCAGGTCGACTGTTTCACCAAGCGCCGGGGTAGTGGCCAGCGTGTCGAAGGTGACCTCGTATTTCGGGCGCTTGTACTCCTCGACGCGGACCGACAAGCTGCCGCTGCCAAAGTCACTGGCGAGGCGGAAATATCCGGTCAGGCCGCCCTGCGGAATATCGAAGGACCCCGAGAACGTGCCATGCGCATTCGTCACGAAGGAACGGACAGCGATCTCCTGGTTGTTGGCGTCCCGGAAGGATACCGAGACGGCTTGGTTGGCCGCAACGGAAGGCATGCGGTCCGCATCAAACGTCACCGCATAACCCTTGAAGAAAACTTTCTGGCCAGGTCTATAGATCGCCCGGTCGGCGAAGAACAGGGTCGTTTCATTCCGTCCCGTCCGCGGTTCGCCATACCCGTAGATGCCCTGGTTGGGGTACAGCTCATCCGCTCCCTTCGTAAAGCGAAACGTCAGGGAGCGTCCCGGTGTATTCGGGATGTGGACATACCCATTTGCGTCGCTGACCAGCGTGGCGAACAGTTGCGGTTTGGTGCGATAGAAGCGGCCATTTTGCTCGGGCGTGTAGCACTCCACTTTCACCCCTTCGACCGGGTCGCCGGTCAGTCGGTCGACGATCAGCCCCCGTGTCGCCACGGCCCGATCCCGCAATATCCAATAACCGATTCGGGAAACGGTAAACAGCGCCGAACCTTCGCCTGTCAGTTTTCCGCCATGTTTCGGCTTGCCGGACACCAGGAGTGCATAGTGGCCAAAAGGCATCGCAGGTACCGGGATCTCCGTCGTGTGGGACTGATAATCCGCGCTGTCTTCTAGGGTATGCCGCCATGTGGCTTGCACGGGCAATCGCTTCAAGCGATTGAGCATTTCCTCCTGATCCCATTCCGGATCGACCCAGTCGCGAAATGCCGAGGGCAGCCTCACGAGCGTAAAGGCAGCATCCTCCATATTCCGATATTGCAGGCTCGCGAGCTGCTCGGCTCCCGGCAGCACGACATCCTCCAGCTGGAGTTGAAGCGAGGGCGACTCGATGCCGGTGATCAACTGCGCGCAGCGTCCACTGCCGTAGGCATCGGGAAAACGGTTGACCGCATCACGGGCCACACGGATCGCCTCGCGATACTCGTAACGTTCGGCAGGTCCCGCATCGGGAGACCACTGCGCGGCACGGTCGGCATAATACTGGGCGAGGGCATACGAGGCCAGCGTGGATTCAGGATCCTGCGCGTACCGTTCGATGACCTGGGTCACTGCAGCGACGTACAGGCTGTCGCCCTCCGTGCCGGAATAGTGCTGGTGAACGAAGTTGAGGCGAAGGACATCCGCATCGATGAGCGCGCTGGTGTGCGATGCATCGGACAACCGAAAGGCCAGGAGCTCTTGCAACAGCCGGATCGCGCGCCACTTCAGGTCGAGCGTGTCCGGCGACAGTACATCCAGGGTGATGAACGTCTCCGGCGCGCTGAAATATCGTGCGTCATTCATCCCGAAGCCGGCAGCTGGTCGGGTCAGATGCGCCTCACCTGAAGTGAAATAACTCAATGCCGTATGGGCCAGGATGTCATAGAGCGTCGGCCGCAGGTGGTCCGAATCCTTGCCGTCCGTCAGGAGCTCGGCATAATCGCCAACCGGCACATTGCGCAAGCCTGGCCATGCGACCGACGCCGTGTAGTGTGCGATGACCTTTTCCGTGAGCCGTTGCACATCCCATGTGCGCATGTCCTCATCCGATGCGGGCTGCGTGGAGGTCTGTCGACTTATGCGCCACAAATTATTGTTGAGGTACTCCCTATACCACCGTGCGGCATAGACATGCAGGATGGAGCGCGCAGGTTCCGGATACGATCCGATCTCCGCCTCCAGGCGCAAGAGCGTATTCATCTCCGCATCTTCCTCGAGTTGCTGGTCGTACGTCCGCTTGCGGGTGACCGCCTTGACGAGTTGTACAGCGTTGCCTTCTGCAACGGCATGCGTCTTGACCTCGATGACCTTGTCCAGGGCTGACCGGTAGAGTCCTTTCTGGTCAAGCGAATCAATGACGGACCACAGGTCCTTGTACAGCGTTGGATCGATGGGTTTCACGTCGGTGGCAGGTGTCGGTTTCGTCTTGCAGCTCATCGCGAAGGCGGCGAGAAGGGCAAGCAGGATCGGGAAGGATGGTTTCATGTTCGTTCAGTCGTGCGTAAGGTGCGTTGGCATGATGGGTCAAAACGACCGAATTGTCAGATGCGGGTGGCCATTAACGGAAAATTAACCCTTCCTGCGCGCATTTGGCGGTCACCGGGTGAAACGCGCGGGATCGACCTCCGGCGAAAGCGGGTGTCCGTCACGAATGTGGCGAATGAGTTGTTTCGCCCAATACGGCGCGAGACTCGTGCCTTTGGTCCCCATCCCATTGAAGATGAAGTCGCCCGCGTAAGTCGGGTCCGCACCGATCAGCGGCCGCCGATCGGCCGTTGTCGGACGTATGCCCGCGAGATGATCGATAACCTCGATCGGTCCGTCGTGGAGTTTTCGCAAACCGGACAGCAAACGTTCGCGCTCGGCTTCCGTGGGGTCGTGATTTGCCGGCCAACGGGCATATCCGCTGCCGATCCAATACGTTTCGGGTTCGGGCAACGGCACCACGAACACGTCGCCCTTGACGATCATGGGCAGGGGCCATTTCGGCATGCGGACGATGAGTGCCTCACCGTTGTTGGGGACGAGTCCATGCGGCAGCGGATCCGCGAAAACGCCAACGGCCCGGATCACAGGACCTTTCACATCGCTGTGCGCATCGGTTGTCGCCTCAGCAGGCACCGCATACCCACGGGCTTGCAGGAATGTCCTGACCGCCCGGACCCACGCCGGTGTATCCAGGACAAAGGCCCCGGCGACAATGCCGTATGGCACACCCAGGCTGTCGAGTGCGGCGTGCCGCCGCTCCGTGACATAGGCGGTGAAGTCCGGATCATTGACGCGAAGACGCCACGCGTCGATCGCTTCCGCAGAAGAGAGGAATCGGGCGATCTCGACGGAGCGAAATACCCGCACATCCATTACGGATTCGGACCACGTATAGAACGCACTCGCTTCGGCAAGCAACGTATCGGCCATCCACGACTTGACGTACCGGCGGCCGGTGATCGGATTGATCAGTCCGGAAGATGCGAGGGACGCTGCCCCCGGACGCGCCTCGCTCACCCACCGGAAGGGAATCTGCTCCCGGTAACACGCGAGGGCCAGGACGCAACCGGCGAGGCCATCGCCAATGATCGTCCATGGGCTTTTCATAGGGTGCCGGCCAGCGCGTCCCGGGCCTTGGCAGGAAGCCCCGCCACGACGAGCGCATAGGAGTGATCGATGAGATCTCTCAGGAAATCATCCGAGAGCCCGGATTCGAAAAGGACCGTGTTCCAGTGCCGCTTGTTCATGTGCCATCCGGGCATTACCTGCCCGGGATATTGTTCGCGCAATTCGACTGCGCGCTCCGGATCGCACTTGAGGTTGACGCGGAACTCAGGTTCATCGAGCCCTGTCAGCGCGAAAGCCTTGCCCATCACCTTGTACACGAGTGTATCCGGGCCGAACGGCAGGGTCTCTTCCGTCCCAGCTTTCATGAGACAATACCGCCGGAAGGCTTCGATATCCATGGCTCAGAGTAGGCCGAAGAGCTTGGCCATCTTGAGCATCTCGCCCTGGTTGCTGATCTTGATCCGTCCCGACAGGATGGCCATCATCGGATTGAGTTCGCCGGTGAGCAGGCGGGAGAAGTCCTCGGCGGTGGCCTTGACGACGCAGGCAGGTTCGCCCTCGAGCCCTTCGACCGCCGACATGTTGCCGTCGGCAACAGCCAGCGTGAAGTGGCCGCCGCCCTCGCCCTGGAGATCGAAGTGAAACTTGGTATTGAGTCCCTCGAGCTCCTGGTGCGTGACTTTGCTCGGGAGGCCGAGCAGGAATTCCTTTGCCGTCATGTCTTGCCGTTTAGGGCGGGAAAATAGCCAGAATTCGCGGGACGGTCGGGTAAAGCCTCACGTTGGCGGCATACCTCACGGCAGCTGTCCGCCATCGGATGAGTACTTTTGGACCGCCATGCCTGACCGTTCCCTTCGGATCGTTTTCATGGGTACGCCCGGCTTCGCCGTGCCCGCCCTCCAATACCTGCTGGACGCCGGATATCCGGTCGTCGGTGTCATAACGGCGCCGGACAAGCCGGGCGGTCGCGGCATGAAACAAATGATCACCTCGCCGGTCAAGCAGTTTGCCGAACAGCATGGCCTTCGTATCCTCCAGCCTGTTTCCCTGAAATCGAAAGTCTTCAAGGCGGAGTTGCGCAGCCTGCAGGCCGACCTCCAGGTCGTGGTGGCCTTCCGCATGCTGCCGGAATCCGTCTGGGCCATGCCGCGCCTGGGCACGCTCAACCTGCACGGGTCGCTCTTGCCTGCATACCGCGGCGCGGCCCCGATCCAATGGGCCATCATTCGCGGCGAAAAGATCACCGGTGTGACCACGTTCCTGCTTCGCCACGAGATCGATACGGGTGATATCCTGCTGCAGCGGGAGATTCCCATCCTTGCGAACGACAACGCGTCCACGCTCCATGACCGCATGATGCAGATCGGTGCGGGCCTGGTCCTCGCCACGGTCGACCAGTTGGCCGCTGGCATCGCGCGGCCCGTGCCCCAACACGATGCGCTCG
>CAYMLN010000105.1:0-7309 GCA_964391045.1 uncultured Saprospiraceae bacterium | reverse complement strand
CGGGTGAGGGGATCATCCACGTGCCGGATACGCTGGCAGCCCTCCAGGCCCTCGCCCGCCATCACCGCCGCCAACTGGACATTCCCGTCATCGCGATCACCGGAAGTAACGGAAAGACGACGACCAAGGAACTGGTGACGACGGCGCTGTCCACGACGTTCAGCGTCCATGCCACGCGGGGCAATCTCAACAACCACATTGGCGTGCCGCTGACGCTGCTCAGCGTGCCGGACGGGACCGAACTGATCATCTGCGAGATGGGCGCCAACCATGTCGGGGAGATCGCCATGCTGTCGTCCATCGCCGAGCCAACGCATGGCCTCATCACCAACATCGGGCAGGCACACCTCGAAGGCTTCGGCGGGATCGAGGGCGTCAAGCGCGGCAAGGGCGAATTGTTCGATCACCTGCGCGCTCACCAGGGCATGGCCTTCGTCAATGCCGGCGATCCTGCCCTGGCGGACCTGGCGACACGGCTACCGAAAAAGATGGTGTACGGACTGTGGCCGGATGGAGCGGACGGGGTTTGTTTCCGGCTGGACGAACGTCCGGACGGGAGCGGATTCACCTTGCATGACGTGCATGGGCCGACCGTCATCGAGGCCAGTATCTACGGCGCGTACAACGCGATCAACATGGTCGCGGCGATCGCCGTGGGCCGTCATTTCGGCGTGCCCGAAGCGATCCTGGCAGAGGCCATGGCCCAGTTCACCTCGGGCGCCAACCGGTCAGAGGTCGTCAACCTGCACGGCTGCACGATCGTCAAGGACGCGTATAACGCCAACCCGAGCAGCATGGAAGCAGCAATCCGCGCGTTTGCGCATCGTCATCCCGACGGGTGGATCGTGGCCGGGGACATGAAAGAACTCGGACCGGCGTCGGGTGACGCGCATATGCACATCTTGTCGCTGCTGCTCTCCCTGCCTGTCGAGCGGATCATGCTTGTCGGGCCGGAATTCATGGCCGCTGCCGAGGCCGTCCGTTCACTCGATCACAGGTTGTCGGCCGTCCCCTCCGTAGAGGCCCTGGCCGCCCATTGGCGATGGCCGGAAGGAAGGTCCATCCTGCTGAAGGGATCGAGATCGATGCAATTGGAACGCATCCTCGAGGCGTAGGACTCAGCCCATCAGGGAGCGCAGGATGACGTCGGAATAATCCGCCTCGCACGCCCGTCGATAATCCTGGTACCCGCAGGCGGTCTTGCGCCCTGCGCGGTCCTGCACCCACCACCGGCCTGACATCTCGCTCTTGTAGAAGACGAGCGTCTGGTCGGCATCCTTGATGTCGACATGATATTCGATGAGCCGGCTCTTCTCCGGATCCTCGCGAAGCATCGTGCCTTCGAGGAGGTACCAGACCATCTGCGCCAACTGGTTGGCAAGTAAGCCGTGCGGATCGGCCGCCGCGGAAAACCCATAGATCCCTGCCGTGCGCATGTGCTGCGCTGCGCCGGCATAGCGGAACACCTGGCAGGCTTCGATACCGCTGAGCCCGGCAGATGAGCGTCCCAACAGCCGCCCAACTTCAGCAGCATGCAGGCTGTCGACCGAGAAAAGGACAGCGTTCGAATCCCGCAGACATGGCTCCGCAAGGGTGATGTCCGCCTTGAGTTCGCTCAGGCGGATATGACCCTCCACGCTGTCGCCGGGCTCGGTGACGAGGTGCCGCTGCGTCCCGATGTATTGGATCATGGCCGATGCCCCCGCCCCGCGCAAATGGACATCGTCGTCCAGGTTGGATTCACGAATCACGGAGACCATGCGGGCTCCGCCAAGTTGATAGCGGACAAGTCCCTGGGGCGGATCCAGTAACAACACGATCCCGCCCGCGTCCCTGAGCTCGTCGAGCGCGGGAAACGCCGCCTGCGGGTCGCCCTGGGTGATGTAGCCGCAGTCCACGATGCGCAGGGCATCGGGACCGAGCGCCGAGAAGCCATAGAGATGACGCTTGACGGCACGGGCGGCGTCGGGATCGAAACCGACCACGAACAGGTCCCCCGGGGAGGGCCTCACATCCGTCTCGTGAAGGGCGACCACATGATGCCACAACGCGGATGCGCTGAGCCGGTCCGGGCGGCACTGCGCCCTGTCTTCGGGTTCAAACCAATGGGAAATCATTGCATAAATATATTACATTTTTTAATAATATATATTGCGGTATAGTTTTTGGGCTTTCCCGGGATGAGTGAAGGACCCGCTTCATTGAGTAATCGGAAGCCGAGTTCCCGTGAATCGTGGTATATTTGTTCGACACAAGAATCTGTAAACAGAACCCTTATGACGCCTAAGTTTTACCTATTGCCGGTTTGCCTCGTCCTGCTCTTCGGCACATCCGCCCTTGCCCAATCCACGACGGACGAGTTCGTGACAACGGGAATCACGGATGAGATGACCGTAAACCCCGATCAAAACAAGATGTGGCGGACGGGCGAGTCCCGCTATTCCGCCAAGCCCCGGAGCATGTGGGAACTCGGTCTCCACGCCGGCACCGGCTTCATCGCCGGCGATGTCGAAGCGCCTTTCCCGGCCGGGTATGAATTCGGCCTCCACCTCCGCAAGGCCGTCAATTACACGCTGTCCTTCCGGTTCGACGCATCGTATCACATCTCAAAGGGCTATGATGCCCGCTCCTACAACTTCCTCGAGTCGGAGCGCGTGTACCAGCAGCGCGTCGGCGAACTGCCCAACCTCGCGGCCTACACCAACGAGGACATCAACGAGGACAACATTCACCGCAACTACAAGACGAGCATCCTCGCCTTCTCCCTCGACGGGATCCTCAACATCGGGAACATCCTGTTTCACAGCCCGTCGAACAAATGGAACATCTACGGCGTCCTGGGCGCAGGCCTCTATATCCCGACCGTCCAGCTCGACCTGCTCAACGGCGAGCAAGCCTATGACTTCTCCGCGGTGACCGCAGGCCTCGACCTCAACACGGCCGACGGCCGCAAGGATGCGCGCAGCAACCTGAAAGACCTGCTTGACGGCGACTACGAGACCGACGGCGCGGTGCAATCCGACGTCATGAGCCTGGGCAACGAGAAGACCCTCATCCCCCACCTCAACGTCGGCGCGGGCATCAGCCGCAAACTGTCCAAGCGGCTCAACCTGTCGCTCGAGCACAAGATGACGCTCAGCGACAACGACCTGCTCGACGGCTTCGAGAATCGCACCAATGCGGACGAGACCAACAGCAACGATATCCTCCATAACACGACGGTTCGCCTGGGGATCAACATCGGCAAGTTCGACAAGCGCGTCGAGCCGCTGTACTGGGTCAACCCGCTCGACGGTCCGCTCAACGACGTAGCCGAGCTCAAGCAACGCCCGAAATTCGACCTGACCGACACCGACGGCGACGGCGTCATCGACATGACTGACCAGGAGATCAACACCCCGGCCGGCTGCCCGGTGGATACGCGCGGCATCACGCTCGACAGCGACGGTGACGGCGTGGTCGACTGCAAGGACCAGGAGCCCTACTCGCCTCCGGGCTATGAGGTGGACCGCAACGGTGTCGCCGTCATCACCAATCCTCCGCTGCGCGAAAATGAGGTCATCGACCTGATCAACCAGCGCACCGCAGGCCTGGCCTCCAGCCTCGACTGGTTCCTCCCGATGATCCACTTCGATTCCGACCGCTACTACGTCAAGCCGGAATTCTACGGCTCGCTGCACCATGTGGCTTCCGTCCTCAAGGCGCATCCGGACGTCAAGGTCGTCGTCACCGGCTACACCGACACGCGGGACTCCGAAACGTACAACAACGTGCTCTCCTACAACCGCGCACAGGAAGCGATCAACTACCTGGTCGCCAATTACAACCTGCCGCGCGCCCGGTTTATCCTCAATTACGGCGGCGAGCAGGCTCCCCTGGCCAGCGACGCCAAGGGCGCCGAGGCCGAACTGAAGCATTACATGAACCGTCGCGTCGAGTTCCGCATGGCCACACCGTCTGACAAGGACATGGCGCGCCCCGAAGGACCGGATGCCGGCAAGAACACGCCGGGACGCCCTGGCACGCGCTATTCGGGCAACTATAACTCGGGCTATTAACTCGGGCTATTAACTCGGGCTATTGATCCAACCGGATTAGGGTTATTTGAGATAGATTTTTGTGTAGTCAAAGCCTCTGGCCCCGCAGCCAGGGGCTTTCGACTTTTTTACCGGGCGGTTGTTCCGTATAGCCCCCAGTGGCTAACTTTGGCGTTTCATAAAAATCCGATACCGATATGGCGGAGATCATCCGGATGCCGCGGCTCAGCGACACCATGGAAGAAGGCAACATCGTCGGCTGGCTCAAGAAGGTCGGGGACAAGGTAAAGCCCGGCGATATCCTCGCCGAAGTGGAGACGGACAAGGCCACCATGGAGCTGGAGAGCTTCCATGAAGGCTATCTCCTGCACATCGGCGTGCCGGAAGGCCCCGCCCCCGTCAACGCCCTGCTGGCGATCATCGGGGACAAGGGCGAAGATGTCCAGGCCCTGCTCGCCGGCGCAGGCAACGGAGCCGCCGCGGCTTCGCCTGCTGTGCCCGCAGCGCCTGCGACGCCGCAGGCAGCACCCGCCCCTGTTGCATCGGCAGCCCCGCCTGCGGCCGAAGCGGCCACGGCCGGGGACAACCGCATCAAGGCCTCCCCGCTCGCACGCACCCTGGCTGCGGAAGCCGGCGTCGACCTGAGCCGTATCCCCGGTTCGGGCGACAGCGGCCGCATCGTCAAGCGCGACGTCGAAGCCGCACTGGCCTCCGGAGCGCCCGCTGCTGAATCCCGTCCCGCCGTCTCGAATGTACCGGCAGCCCCGCAATACGGCGAAGTCCCCGTCTCCCAGATGCGCAAGACGATCGCCCGCCGGCTCGCGGAAAGCAAGTTCGGCGCCCCGCATTTTTACCTGACGATCAAGATCAACATGGACCGCGTGGCCGAGGCCCGCAAGGCCATCCAGGACCAGACCGGCGGCAAGGTATCCGTCAACGATTTCGTGATCAAGGCCTGCGCGCTCGCGCTCCGGCAGCACCCGGCCGTGAATTCCTCCTGGCTCGGCGACAAGATCCGGATCAACAAGGACATCAACATCGGCGTCGCCGTGGCCGTCGAGGACGGCCTGCTCGTGCCCGTGCTCTTCGCGGCCGACCGCCTCGGCCTGGCCGAGATCGGCAGCCTCGTCGGCACGCTCGCCGAGAAGGCGCGCAACAAGAAACTCCAGCCGCAGGAGATGCAGGGCAACACGTTCTCCGTCTCCAATCTCGGCATGTTCGGCATCGAGGAATTCACCGCCATCATCAATCCGCCCGACGCCGGGATCCTGGCGATCGGCAACATCAACGAGGAACTGCGGCTCGACAACGGGCAGGTGACCTCGTCGAAGATGATGAAGGTGACCATGTCGTGCGATCACCGCGTGATCGACGGCGCCACCGGGGCCAAATTCCTCCAGACCTTCCGCCAATACCTGGAGAATCCCGTCTCGATGCTCCTGTAAGCCGCGGCCGGACGGTGGGACAGGGAATTTATATATAAATTTGGTGCATATGTCCCAGAGTTCGTCCCGTCATCTCGAAGAAGCCGTACGCGCCATCAGCCGCCTGCCCGGCATCGGCCGGAAAAGCGCGCTGCGCATCGCCCTGTTCCTCCTCAAGCACAAGCAGGACATCCTGCCCGAGCTCATCGACGGCCTCGACGGGATCCGCCACCACATCCGCCATTGCCGGACATGCCACAACCTCGCCGACGGCGAGCTGTGCGGGATCTGCAACGACCGGTCCCGGCAGCGGCACATGATCTGCGTGGTCGAGTCGGAGCGCGACGTGATGGCGATCGAGGATACGGGCCAGTACCACGGCCTGTACCATGTTCTCGGCGGCGTCATCTCCCCCATCGAGGGCATCGGCCCGCAGGACCTTCGGATCGACAGCCTGCTGGACCGCCTGGGCCAGGGCGAGGTGACCGAGTTGATCATGGCCATCAGCCCGACCATCGAAGGCGAGACGACCATCTTCTACCTGTCCAAGCTGATCCGGGCAACGCCCGTGCGCCTGAGCGTCATCGCGCGGGGCGTGGCGTTCGGCGGCGAACTCGAATACACCGACGGCCTCACCCTCGGCCGGTCGATCCTCGCCCGCACGCATGTCGAGTTGACCGAGAATGCCTAATCCCGCCGCCGGGTGAGACTTTCCGTCGTCATTGTCAGCTACAACGTCTACCCGTTCCTGGACAATTGCCTGCGCTCCGTGCGGCAGGCGATGCACGGCATCGACGGCGAGATCATCGTCGTGGACAACGCGTCGGTCGACCGCACGCCCCAACTCGTGGCCGCCCATTTTCCGGATGTCCGGCTGATCGCCAACACGGACAATCCCGGCTTCGCAAAGGCGAACAACCAAGCTATCGCCGTGAGCCGGGGCGAGTATGTCCTCCTGCTCAACCCCGATACCGTGGTCTCGGAAGACACCTTCGCGCGGTGTCTTGCATTCATGGACGCCCACCCGCAGACAGGCGCGCTCGGCGTCAAGATGCTCGATGGCAGCGGACGCTTCCTGCCGGAATCGAAACGCGGCCTGCCGACCCTGCACGCCTCCTTCATGAAGATGACCGGCCTGTATCGGCTCGCGCCGCGGTCGGCGACGTGGAACGCCTATTACCAGGGACATATCGACGAGAACGAGACCGCGCGCGTCGAGGTGCTCTGCGGCGCCTTCATGTTCCTCCGCCGCAGCGCCATCGACAAGGCCGGGTGGCTCGACGAGGACTTCTTCATGTACGGCGAGGACATCGACCTGTCGTACCGGATCACACGCGCGGGCTTCGACATCCACTACCTGCCGACCACGCGCATCATCCACTACAAGGGGGAATCCACGCGCAAGTCCTCGCTGAACTACATCCTCACCTTCTACGAGGCGATGCTCATCTTCACGCGCAAGCATCCCGAGTTCAGCGGCCAGCGCCACCTCATCCGGTTGGCGATCTACGTGCACGGCCTTTGGCAATTCCTCCGCCAGGGCATGACGCGGTGGCTCCCGCTCTTGCTCGACGTGATCCTGATCGCGGGTTCGTTCGCAGTCGTGAGCGCGCTGTGGGCGCGGTATTACTTCCAAACGCCGGATTATTTCAAGCCGGTCTTCTACCAGGTTAATCTTCCGCTGTACACGCTTGTCCTCACGGTCGCGCTGTTTCTCAACGGCGCATACGACCGGCCGCCGGCCGGGGGTGCGACATGGCGCGGATTCGCCGGCGGCATGGTCATCATCCTGGTACTGTATGCGCTGCTACCTGCGGTATGGCGCACCTCGCGCATGGTCATCCTGCT
>CAYMLN010000104.1:0-7334 GCA_964391045.1 uncultured Saprospiraceae bacterium | reverse complement strand
ACCCAGAGAATAGAGAGCTTGTAATGTCAAATAGGATTAATGTTGCTACTTGTCCAAGGTGCAGGACAGAATCGAAATTGGCTTTCCCATTTATGTACACAAATAGCAAGCAGCAGTTTGCTGTATGGTGGGAGCCGGAGTTTGATGCTCAAATTGGAAAAGATAGTGAGGCTTATGTTCAAATGATGGGACCCGGAAATTATCTTGCAGCAGCACCGAGAATTAGAGATTGGGAGGAATTTAAGCAAACGATATTAAAATATGAGAATGGTGATTTGAGGGCAAGGCCGGCTGTGATAAGTGGAGAACTGAATGATCAGATGCAGGGATTTTTAAAGCATTTGCAAAGTCAAAATAAAAGGCAAAACAGAGGCTGCTTGGGTTTCTTTCTTTTGTTAATTGGTTTCATTGTAAGCATTTTATTTTGCATTTCAGGTATTCTCATTGATTGAGTTAATAGTGATATACTATGTTTATTGGGTTAATAGATGGTATCCCTCCGACCAACTGCACCTTGCGTACCGGCAATAATTTCTCCAGGTCCGTAATCTTCATCTCCGGGATGCGCTCCAGGGTCTCCTTGAGCAACTCGTAGGGATTGATGTCGTTAGCCTTGCAGCTGCCGAAAAGCGAGGTATCCCTCCTGCCAAGTACATCTTGTTTGAGCTCGGCTGACGTCTGTCCTTTGGCGACATGAAGAGCAAGTCTCCTTGGTCGCAACGCCACTTAATAGGCCATTTTAAGCTATCATTTCTTTGTAAAAGTTATCCGCGGCAGCACGATCAGCACCTCCCTCTCATCCACAGCCCACCAGTAGACGAGGAAATGAACCGCGGCAGATTTCGGACGGAACCCATTCCTGCCGTGTGCCTCAATCGTGTGTAAGAACTTCGTTGAGAACCGAAGAATGAAGTTTCTCGCCATGTCCGTGCAACCATCCGCGTTGACCCGGAGAGGATCGCCCGTGGACAGTTTCTGGATGTAGGCTTGGCGGGATGAGAAGTAGCCCAGGTTGACATCCTCGTGGGTCAGCACGGCATAGATCTCGCTTGCGGGCGCGTAATCGGTTGAATCCTGACGAAGGTCGACCGACGGGGTGATGAAGGGGCGCAGCCATTGGCCGTGGGTATGGATGGCAAGCTGGCGTCGGGCGCGCGTCATGGCAACGTACAGCGCGCGCTTATCTTCCTGGGTTCCGGGTGGATCCGCGAGCAGGATGAAGACCTGGTCAAACTCCCGGCCCTTGGATTTGTGGAAGGTGGAGATGAGCACGGTATCGGCGCCGCCGCGCTCGAAATCTTCCAGTCGGGATTCCACAATGCAGGCGGTCAGTTCCGGGATGTAGCGCGTCCTGGGATTGATCCGGGCAAAGTCATCGAGCAGGATCAGGAGCTTGGCGAGCCAAGGCGACTGGCTGTACCGGCGGGATATCTCTCGCCGGGCGACATCCCAGGTGTCGGATGAAATGGTTGTGCTGTCGTTCAGCCGGACGAGGTCCAGGAATGCGCGGATCTCCAGGAGGTCGGTGAGTAGGAAGCTTTCGTTGGATTGGATGAGGCGTGCGTGTACACCCGCACGCGTCATCGCGCCGAGGACAAGTCCGGCTTCCTCGTTCGTCCGGGTGAGGATGCCTGTGGTGCCGGCCAGCGGTGACGTGCAGACGTGCTCAACCAACGGCTGGATGAGATGGCGGGATGCATGTTCGATGACAGTCACCTGCCCCGGCTCCGCGCTCACGGACCGGATCGGTTCGTGCTTGAGCCGGCCGCGCAGGGCGGCCGCATACGCGTTGGTGAATTCCACCAGATGGCCGCCGCTCCTGTAGTTCTCGACCAGCTCGTATTGCGTCGCGTTCCGCTCGGCGATGAATTGTTTCATGTACGCCGAGCTCGATCCCCGGAATTCGAAGATGTTCTGGTCGTCGTCGCCGACGAGGATGACGCGCAGGTCGTCATTGGCCTGGCAGAGTTCCAGGATGAGGGCGTATTCCGCTTCGTTCATGTCCTGGGCTTCGTCGACGAGCAGGACCATACGGGTGATCTTTTGCCGGGTGACGATGTCAGCCCGGATGGCGGCCACGGCCTCCGGCACGACATCGGCGGAGGAGCGCAGGTCCCCCCTTCGCTCCAGGACGTCGAAGCAGAAGGCATGGAAGGTCTTGATCTCGATGAAGATAGCCGCGTTGCCGATCAGCTTGAACAGCCGCTTCTTGAATTCGGTGGCGGCCGACCGGGAAAACGTTAATGCGAGGATCTGCTCGTGCTTGACGTCCTCGAGGTGGGAGATGGAAGCAAGCTTGTGGACAAGGATGCGGGTCTTTCCGCTGCCCGGGCCCGCGAGGACGACGATGTTTCGCTCCTGGTCCTTAATGATTGCGAGTTGGGCGGTCGACAAGTCCCCGAACACTTGGCGAAATTTGGCGTTGGTCATGGGGCGCTTGATCTCGTCGAGCCTGCTACCGGGGAAGTACTTTTTGATGAAGACGCTGTAGTTGAGGGAAAAGTAATCGTCGACAAACTGCAGCGCGTCGGCGTAGTCCGTGATCATCCGCCGCGCGTATTCGCCGACGATGTGAACCTGCTGGATCTTTTGATTGTAAAACTGCTTGAGCTTCTTGTAATCATCTTCCTTGTATTGGATCCGCAGGTTGTCTTCCTTTCGCTCGAGGCGCATGCCCTTGTAGACGACGAGGAATCCCCCGTCGATATCGAGAACCCGGATCTTGTTGAGATAGAACAACGCGTCCTCGATGTCGCCCACGCTGCAGGCCTGCAGCATCATGTCGCCGGAGCGCTCCACGGCGTCCTTCAGTTCGAGGACGGAAAACAGGAGGGGCTCGGATTGCTTTTCGTCAGTCGTGCTTCCACGATCGAGGCGAGACAAGTATTGCAGGAGAAACGGGGCGAGTTCGTCGAGCCGGCGAAGTTTGATTTCGACATCCGTTTGGGCGATGACGCGCCGGATACGCACGATGTTCCGGTCGGGATCGAGATAGGTGTACTTGATCCAATGCCGCGACGCCATGTAGATCAGCGCGGTGCGGACCTGCTGGCCGGTCACGTCGGGCTGGCTGCCGGACGCCATGCGCTCCCGAGCCTCCTTGATGTTGAGGACGACGGGTTCATCTTCCGTCAGGCCGTTCAGGAAGTGGAGAGCCGCGCTGTGTTGCTTGACGGCCTTCAGGCCCTTCCCCGCGTCATCCCCGCTGCCGAAGTAGGCCCGAAGATCCTGGGCGTCCGCCAGGATGCGCTCCTGGCGCATGAGCGTGATCACCCGGATGACATCGTCGTGTGGAATGCCGAGGATGGCGGACAGGTAGTCGGTCCTTGATTCGCCCTTGTCGTCCGACAGCATCGACCTGCGCTTGCTGGCGATGAGATTCCTGATGATCCGGGTGGCGTTGGTCTTGTCGGCCTCCGGGATGATCGCGGAGGCGTCAATGCGATCGATGGCTTCCTGGGCCGTCCTCGAGAGGATGCTGTCGGCGAAGACCCGGGCCCGGTTCTGCTTCCGCATGAGGTATCCCGCCTCTTCAAGCGATGCGATAGCCGTGATCACGCGCGTCTCGATCTCTCGCAGCGTCTCGTCCCAGCCCGCTTCTCGGGCGATCTCCAACGCGGAGCTCGAGACGGAAGCGCGAAACCGCGTCAGGTTCTTGATCGCGCGCCAGATCTGGTTGACCTCCTGGATTGTGAGCCGCGTGGCGTTCTGGAGGATGAAATGCTTGTTCAGGTCGTCCTCGCGGAAGAGGATGAAGCAATCCGCTTCCAGGCGCTCGTCGCGTCCTGCGCGACCGGCTTCCTGGACATAGTTCTCGAGCGAGTCGGAGATCTCGTAGTGGATGACCGTGCGGATATCCTTCTTGTCGACCCCCATGCCGAAGGCCGAGGTGGCCACCATGACGGGCACGTCGCCGGCGATAAAGGCGTTCTGGTTTTCGGTCTTGACCCGGGCGTCCAGCTGCCCGTGATACACCCGCGCGGAAAAGCCGTTCGCGTTGAGTCGCTCCCCGATCTTCTCGGCGGTCCGGGTGCGCGACACATAGATGATCGACGGCGTGTCGGGCCGGCTTTCGAGAATGTCGCAGAGCGACCTGAACTTGCTGTCCTCATCGTCCTGCTCGATGACCGTGTAGTGGAGGTTGGTCCGCGACTGCCGGGACCGGAAGATCTCCAGTTCGAGATCGAGTTTGTCCCGAAAATATTGCCGGATATCGTCGATGACCTGCGGCTTCGCCGTGGCGGTAAAGCAGGAGATCGGGATGGGCGCGTCCAGGTTCTTCTTCTCCTGGTACGCCTTGATGAAATCCCCGATGTAGAGGTAGTCGACCCTGAAATCATGGCCCCATGCTGAAAAGCAATGCGCCTCGTCGATCACGAACCGGTTGATCGTGCGGCTGAGCAGCAGTCGTTCGATGGTCGGACTGCGCAGCGCCTCTGGCGATAGATACAGCAGATGCACGAGCCCCTCGCGCACCCGTTCGATCGCGACCGCGCGTTCGATCGGGTTGAGGAGCCCGTTGATCGTCGCGCCGCAGGCGATCCCCGACTTCTCCAGGTTGTCCACCTGGTCCTTCATGAGCGATTGCAGGGGCGAGATGACGACCGTGAGGCCTTTCGTCGCCTCGCCCTGCATGAGGGCGGGCACCTGGAAGGTCAGGGACTTGCCGCCGCCGGTGGGGAAGATCGTGAGCAGCGACTGCTCATGGAGGGCGGCGCGGACGGCATTCTCCTGGAGCGGTTCCCCGTCGAACGTGCGGAAGTCATCGAAGCCAAAGAAGCGCTTCAGTCCTGCATGCGGGTCGAGCGCGCGATTGCAGTACGCACATCCTTCCAGGCATGGCGTGCTGCGCAGGATCCTGAACGCGTGTTCGACCCCGGGCCGGGTCATCGTCAGCCATCGCGGTGCGATGGAGTATGTGTCGCGCGCCATGATCAGCGCGACGGCATAGGCGAGGTCCACCGGCCGGTCCCGGATCAGCGTGGCCAACGGGGCATGCGCGCAGATCTCGTCGCCCAGCGTGATGCGGAGCGACGCCATCACCTCCCGCGATTCGGGAATGAAATTCAAGTACCCAAAAAATCCGGAGAACGCTTCGTCCGCGTTGAGCAGGTGATAGAGCACGTCCTGTAATGGCCTGTCCAGCGCCCGGAAGGCCGTGACCTCGTCATGGAAGAGATCCCTCGCCTTGCGCGCGTCATTGAGCGGGTTGTTGAGGTCGTCTGCGTTCAGCTTGTCGTCCTTGACCAGCGCGTGTTAGGGCCTGGCGGGAAAGAGCAGGGGGGACAAGTGGAGCGTGTCGATATAGCGGACGCCGGGGCATGCCGCTTCCACCGCAGCCCGGATCGCCTTCAGATCGTGATGGATGATGTTGTGCCCGCAGACATACCCCGCGCCCTGGATGAACGCCTGGAAGTCTGTCATGGAGGCATCGTGGAATGTCGCGTTCGGCTCGCGAAAGGCCCCGATATCCGCGACCTTGCCCGTCCGGACATCAATCTCGGTATCGATGAAGGCGATGGGGTTCACGGTTATGGCGAGGGGATACAAATTAAGCACCAAATTTTTCTTTGGGGGCGTGGGGGGTGGTTGGTGCGTGGGGGTTTGAATCAGGATTTTCAGGATGAGTGGATTTTCAGGATACCTACAATGCGTTTCAGGGTGGGTTTAGGTCAATTATCGTGAAGGGGTTCATCGATAGCTTTGCGTCTTTGCGGCTTGGCGCGAGACAACGGAAACTCTGGATATGCCGTCTCGCGCAAAGCCGCTAAGACGCCAAGACATTGAGGCGGCGCATGCCCCCAACAATCGCTAATAAGTTTCCTGACGTTGATCTTCTTTCTGCGATTGTTTTCCCCATTTAGGCGCCGTAGCCTTGTGCGAAGGCGACTGTGTTGCGATCGCGCTCCACTTCGTTCCGCTCGATCATGCAAACCCCGGGGCGCCCTACCCGCAATACAGAGAGTGAGAGAGTGAGAGAGTGAGAGAGTGAGAGAGTGAGAGAGTGAGAGTGTGTGTCAGGGTAAAAGGTGGACAGGGCAGCAGGAAAACATGGTGACAGGGGAGACCATGAGCCTACAGCTCCGGAGGAGCGGAATCTCAATAGCCCGGGGCTTTAGCCCCGGGTATGGGCGAGCCATTCTTTGGCCGATCCCGCCTGACGGGATCGGGATGTGCAATGGTGGCCGTCGTTAGCTTTTGATCTTTCGGGGCGCTGCCCCTTCATTGAGATGCTGTCCTTCCGCACGACCAGGCGTTATGGCCTGGTGGCCATGTCGGGGGGTGCTTTGGCTCCCTGAGATCGATATGAAAAATCTTGTACTTGATATGATTTTGACGATCGCTTTCGACGATGATGCAATAATGCTCCACTCCGATCCGCGCGATCATGCAAACCCCGGGGTGCACCACCTGCGGATGTAACCGTAACGAATTCCTGATGCAAGGGTCACGGACCTGGAGAAAGTATTGATCTGAAACGTGGTTTGGTTGGGGGTATACGGATCAATGACCACCGATCCGGACAGGCAGGTATCTGTCCGTATGCGTACTATCGCCCAGGGTGCCGGAGGTGTTACTGCCCCATGCCCACATTGTACCATCTGTCTTCAAAGCGAGTGAGTAAGCACTACCGGCTGAGACAGACGAGTACCCGGTACCAATATTCAAAGGCATATTGCTTTCTTCTCTCGTTCCATCGCCAAGTTGGCCACTGAAGTTATTCCCCCAAGCCCAAAGTGTACCGTCCGTTTTTATGGCCAGTGAGTGGCTATTCCCTGCTGAGATAGCTGAGTACCCGGTACCAATCATTTTTGGAATACTCGTATAGGACGTTGTTCCATCACCTAATTGCCCCGAAGTATTGGAACCCCATGCCCACATTGTCCCATCCGTTTTCAAGGCCAGCGTATGCCCAAATCTTGTAGAAGCGACTGTAAAGCCGGAACCTATCAATACAGGAAGATTTTGATCGTCCCACGTGCCATCCCCCAGGAGACCAAAACCGTTTTTTCCCCAGGCCCACAAGGTGCCATCTGCTTTTATGGCGAAGGAATGGGATTTACCCGCTTCAACGGCAACAAATCCATCACCGATGTGGATGGGTATGTTTTTATTTTCTTGTGTACCATCGCCCAGTTGGCCGAAGTAGTTTAAGCCCCAAGACCAAAGCGAACCATTTTTCTTAACGGCCAGCGCATGGGCCCCACCCGCGGAGACTGAAGAAAAATCTGACCCTATGAACACGGGCGTATTGTGATCTGCATTGGTTCCATCCCCTAACTGGCCCTCTTTGTTGGAACCCCATCCCCATAACGAGCCGTCCTGCATTATGG
>CAYMLN010000103.1:0-7363 GCA_964391045.1 uncultured Saprospiraceae bacterium | reverse complement strand
ACGTGTCCCGCCGTCCGGCCCAAGGCCGGGCCGGTGTGGCACTTGTATGTCATCCGCGTCCACGATGGCCGGCGCGACACGCTGCGCGCAGCGCTCGACACGGCCGGCATCGAGACCGGCATCCATTATCCCGTCGCGCTCAACCGGTTGTCGGCGACGACCGGCCAGCTCGGTATTCGGGTCAGTTGCCCGCAAGCCGAGAAGGCTGCCGGCGAGGTCCTTTCCCTGCCGCTCTATCCCGAGATGACCGAGGCAATGCTCGGTGAAGTCGTGGGCGTGATCCGTCAATTTTTCAACCGCTGATCATGCTGGTCGTGAAGGGTGTGACCGGACGCGCGTGGTATCGCGGTGGCACGTCAGCCGAAAATGCCAGGCGATGGGCGTGATCCAGCGGCAGAGCCTGAAGACGAGCATCATTAGCTTCATCGGCGTGGCGATCGGGACGCTCAGCACCTGGCAGGTGTATCCCCGTGCGCTCGAGATCGTCGGCCTCTTCCGTTCGCTCTTCGATGCATCCGTGCTCATCGGCATCGTCGTCCTCCTGGGTTCCTCGGTTTCGGCCGTGAGGTTTTACCCGCGCTACGAAGACCGGGCCACCGGCCACGGGGGCCTGCTGTCCTGGCTGCTGATCGTCACCGGTACGGGCTTCGGCATTTTTCTCCTAGCCTATCCGTTCGTTCGCGAGGCCCTTGCGGCGTATGTGTTCAGCGGAGACAACGGGCGGTACGGCGAGTTCATCATCTACCTGATCCCGCTGACATTGTTCATTTCCCTGATGAACCTGCTCTCGCGGTATACGTCCAATTTCCGGCGGATCACCGTGCCGGCCGCCTTTGAGCAGCTGACGATCAAGATCACCCTGCCGCTCATCGTGCTGATGTACATCGGCGGCTGGATCACCGTGAAGGGCGTTGTTGTCGGCATCGTGCTGTCCTTCCTTTTCGCCACGCTGGGCATGGCTTACTACCTGTATCATCTCGGCGAATGGCGGCTCCGGCGCCCGCTGATCCTGCGCGACAAGGCGGGGCTCAAGGAATACGCGCGTTTCTCCTGGTACGGCCTGCTGTCCGGTATCGGCAGCCAGGTCGCGTTCCGCATCGACGGCCTGATGGTCTCGGGCATGCTCAGCTTCCAGGCCAACGGGATCTATACGATCGCGTGGGCGATGTCGGAGATCATCTCGAAACCGATGCGCGCGCTGTCCAATATTTCGGGCCCGCTGCTGGCCTACCAGATCGAGCATGACCAGCTGGAGGAGGTGCGCAAGATCTATCGGAAGTCATCGCTCAACATGACGATCGCCGGCATGGGCCTCTTCCTGGGCATTTGGACGATCCTGCCTTACGTATTCCGCCTCATGCCCAATACGGCGGAGATCGAGGTCGGGCGCTACGCGGTGTTCTTTCTCGGCCTGGCCCAGGTGTGGGACATGATGACGGGGGTCAACAATGAGATCATTTACTATTCGAAGCATTACCGGTTCGCGTTGTACACGACGCTGCTGCTGGCGGCGCTCAATCTTGCGACGAACCTGGTCTTCATTCCGGCCTACGGCCTGACGGGCGCGGCGCTGGCGACCTGCCTGTCCATCTTCCTGTACAATGCCGCGAAGCTCCTGTTCATCCACTGGAAGATGGGCCTCCATCCGTTTTCCCTCCGGCTGGTCCCCGCGATCGGGTTTGCCGTGGCGGCATGGCTGGTGGCCACAGCACTGCCCGAGACCGGATCCGCGTTGCTGACCATGGGCTTCAAGGGCATCGCGTTCGCTGCGCTCTACGGGCTGGCCGTGTGGCGCTTCGCGATCTCGGAGGACATCAATCATTGGATCGACACGGCATTGGCGCGGGGTCGAAAGATGCTCGGCGGGGACAAGCCGGACGTTGGCGCATAGCGGCGTATTTTTACCGCCATGGACCTGGAATCGCTCAAGCGCGACCTGAAGGCGGGGCACGTGGCCCCGGTCTACCTCCTGCACGGGGAGGAACGCTATTTCATCGAGGCGGCGGAAGCCTTGCTGGAGGAAACGATCATGCCCGGTGAGGCGGCATTTGACAAGTTTATCGCGTATGGCAACGAGGTCACGCGCATGGGCCTGCTGGACCAGCTCCATGGCCTGCCCTTCATCGAGCCGCGCCGGCTCGTGATGCTGCGCGAGGCCCAGCTCATGGACGGCGAGGAATTCTACAAGCTGGAAGGCTATGTCGGCCGGCCCGCGCCGAGCAGCGTCTTCGTTATCGCGTTCAAGGGGAAGAAGGTGGACAAGCGGCGCAAGTTTGTCGACGCGCTGCGCAAGGCCGGCGGCTTCATCCTGGAGTCGGACAAGCTCGGGGACAAGGAGATCATGCCCTGGCTCGAGCAGGCCGCCAAGGGCTTAGGCCTTCGCCTGGCGCCGGGTGCGCCTGAGGCCATGGTCGAACTGATCGGCAAGGAAGTATCCCTCCTGTATCCTGAATTGGTCAAGCTCGCCGGTGCGTTCGGCAAGGACAAGACCGTCGCGGTCCCTGACATCCTCGATCTCGTGGGCATGAGCCGGGAGTACAACGCCTTCGAGCTCAAGAACGCCATCGAGGGCGGCGACCGGGCGAAGGCGATGAAGATCGGGACGCGGATGGCCGAGCAGAAAGGGTACAGCATCATCCCCGTCATTGCACTCCTGATCGGCTACTACGCCAATCTCTACGCCGTGCGTTCGCTTGCAAAAGCATCGGTCGAAGAGGCGGGTGATGCGATCGGGAACAAGAATGCCTATATCGTCAAACGGACCATGGAGCAGGCGACCCGCTACACACCGGATCGCCTGGAGCGCTGCCTGGCCTGGCTGCACGAATACGACATGAAATCGAAAGGGTGGGAGAATCCCGGCCGCGATGACAAGAGCCTGACCATCGAGTTGCTCGACAAACTGCTCTACGCCTGACTTATGCAGGCAGGATGAGATCTTCTAAAAATTGGAAGGACCTCGATTTTTCATCGAAGGAAAAGCAATAGTGCCGGTGCCCGTTGCTCACGAGGGCATACGGGATGTTGAACTGCATGTTGTACACCGCGACCTGGTCGAAGACGGCCTGGTCGACCGGAATATCTGGTGCCTTGAATTCGGCGAGGAGAAACGGTGCGAGCTGTCCGTCGGTCACCAGCAGGTCAAACCTGAACGTCTTGTGGCTGCTGAATCCGCGTTCGACGGCGATCCGGTGACGCGGGATGCGGCGATCTTCCAGGAGGTAGATGAGCCAGAGTTGGCGAACGAGTTCTTCCGGCGTAAGGCGCACATGCATGCGCCGGATGGGGTCGAAGACAGCCATTTGTCCACTGTCCTCCCTGCGCAGTGCAAGACGGTCCTGCAGCGGAAGGAGATCGATATGGTCGAGCGGCAGCATGGCCCTTGCTGACTTCTTGCACATCATTACATACTCATAGCACGTAATATCTGATGTGCGGCGTCAAGTCAAAGTTACGCCATTTGGAGACCGGTAAAGGTGGATCCGACATGCTGGAGGATGTCGTCGCGGACGCTGCGGACTTCCTTCCCGGCGTCGAGCAGCCAGCCCTTGGACCAGCTGTGGATCACCTTGATGCCGAGCTTCTCGAGGTCTTCCTGGAACTGGAGGTGCCACAGGCTGTTCTCCGGCCAGGCGCCCTGCGGCCAGAAGTCGCGGAGCAGGAGCACGAAGGGGTTGTTCGGCTCGAGCAGCGACTCGATAAGGAAGTTCTCGTCGGGATGCAGGCTGCGCTCGGAGATCTTGTACGGCATGGGAAGCTGGTCGAGCACCTGGCGGTCGAGGTCCTGGCCGAGCAGGGAGATCACGTTGACCCGGTGGGCGGCATAGATGCAGGTCTGGCTGAGGAACGGACCGAATTGCTTCGCGATCTGGGTCAGGTACTTGAGCGTCGAGGAGGTGCGGGCTTGTCCCAGGCGCACGTCGGTCGACATCACGGGCATGTCGAGCGGCTCGGCCACGTAGCGCTGGTTGACCGGCTGCGCCGCGGCAAAGACGTCGCAGGCAGCATCCTGGATGAGCGGCCACGCTTCGAGCAGGTCGGGTTGCTTGGCCTCCAGGAGGATGAATTCCGCGAATCCCTGTGTGGCCTCGCTGCCCGGCAGCGGCATGCGGCTGATCGGCAGGAGTTGCACCGGGTACCATTCGGCGCGCTCGTGGAGGCTCATGCCGGCCACGAAGGCATCTGCCTCTTCGGGATCGATGCCCGTTTTCCGCACCTTGAGGCGGCGCAGGCGTGCCTGGTGCGTGTCATGGAGCGTGAGGCGGCGATGCTGGAGTTCGTGCTGGAATTCCGCCAGCAGGTGATGGCGGATCTTGTGGAGGAGCGTCTTGATCTCGGCTTGCGGGAGCGTGGGCCAGTCCACCTCGAGGGCGTCGCCGGTGATGAGTTGGGTGATGTACCATTCGTCGAAGTACGTCAGCCAGTCGGCCTGCGGCACGAGGTGCAGCGCGGAGACCACCCACTTGGCCTGGTCGGGAAACTGGTTTTGGAACCCGGCCCAGAAGAAATAGTCCTCCAGCATGTGCTGGCGGTCGACGATGGCCGAGAGGTTCTCGTTGATGTCCCGGAGCATGTCCATGCTGCGGTGCAGGCTCAGCGCCTGCGATTCGAAGCGCGTCTTGAAGTATCCGCTGACGTTGATGTCGCTGTACCACTTCCGCAGGTCCTCCTCCCATTCGCGGATCTCATTGCCCAGGCCCGTCTCGGCCGGAGCATTGTGCGAGTTGAGGCGCTTGAGCTGGCTGCGGATGTGCGTCTCGATCGACTCGCGGGCATGGAGCAGGTCGTGGCGCAACTGCGTCAGGTAGTCGATCGCCTCCGTGAGGGAAGTGTTCTGCTTGCGTTCGGCCGGTATGGCCACCCAGGGTTGCCCGGCCTCGATGACGCCGAGCAGTTCGAGGTAACGGTCCTTGATCGCCTTGCGGTCCTGGCTGATGAGCCGCGCCTTCCGGCTCACCTGGCCGCGGAGCTTGTCGGCCAGCTGGCTCATGCTGCTCTCGAAGGTGAAGGCGTCGCCGTAGGTCAGGTGAAGCTCGGTGGCGTGCGACAGCCACTTGTCGATCATGTTGACGTAGCCGTGGAGCTCGCGGATCCAGTAGGTCTTGACATAGTCGAAGTACCGCAGCATGATCCAGTCGCCTTGCTTCAGCAGTTCCGTGGCCCGGTGACTCATCAGGGATACGAATTGCATGACCTCGTTTTTCACGAAGTCGAGCGAGTGCTCGATGAGCTGGTTGATGTCGAGCATCTCGAGGTGGCCGAAGCCATCCTGGCGAAGCTTGTTGAGCTTGATGTAGTGCTCGATCTTGTTGCGCAGCCGCTTGTATTCGGCCGGGGAGACGGCAAACGACGCGCGGCTCAGCTTGTAGAAGAGCGGGTTGACCGACGTGTGGTTGAAGAGGCCGGCAAACTTGTCGATGAGGTCGTAGCGTGTGGTGCCGGGCCACAGGTCCTCGTGGAGCGAGGCCCACGGTGCGCGGATGCGGTCGAGATCCTCGGCGTACTTATACAGTTCGATATGGTGGATGCTCTCGGCCGGCGCGAGCGGGTGCAGCGCGTTGGCGGCCTGGTTGGTCCAGTCGGGCAATTCGGCATAGATGGCCGGGGCCATGCCTTGCAGCGGGTAGAGGCCGGCGAGGCGGGAGGCCGCCGCCGCGTCATCATACCAGATCACGACCTTGCGCCCCTGCATGGCGGCATTCCCGGCGAGGGACGCCAAGAGCGGGAGATGGTCCTGGCGGGGACTCCAGATCCATCGCTTGCGCGCCGGGGTCTCCGTAAACAGCCTGATCTGCTGGGGGTTGAGATGGCTGCCCATCAAGTGTGCGGTCGTCATACGTCAGTTGCCTTGTCCTGCAAATATTAAATATTTTTATAATATGTAATAATTGCAGGACAAAAAAAGCGTGCAACGCCGGAAAATCCCGGGTGGAAGGCCCTATTTCGCCGGTTCGGTCATCCCGCCCCCGACTTTCTCGCCGTTCTTGTAGGTGTACTCGACGGTGACGGCGCCTTCTTCGTTGTAATAGCGGAAATAGCCGTCCAGCTTGTCGTTGACGTAATTCATTTCCTGCTTGATCTTGAACGTACGCTCGTCGTAGATCTTGTACGGGCCATTCAACATGCCGTCCTTGTATATTCGTTCCTCGACGATCTTGCCAAAGCGGTAGGCCGTGTAAGGCCCGTCCAGCTTGCCCTTGCGGTAGGTGGACCGCAGGTCGACCTGGTTGCGGAAGGTCATGCGCAGGGCCACGCCCTCCAGTTCGCCATCGACGTAGTGATTGATGAGCTGGATGTCGCCTTCGGGCGAATACTGGATCCACATCCCGGTCTTCTTCCCGTTCTTCATGAAGCCCTCGATCTGCACGACGCCGGTGGTCGTATCGATCTGCCGGGCATATTGGGTCTCACTGCCGGGGATCTCGGCATACGTCAGGCCGCTCAGGTCCTCGCCGGGCAGCCCGGCAGGGGTGGCGGCTTTTTCCACGGCCGGCTTGCAGGCGATGACCCAGGCCAGGCCCAGCGCGAGCATGAACATTTGCGCGATCGGGCGCGTCACGGCGGATCGGTTTGGAATGGTGGGAATGGGCATAAGGCGCGTGGTTTATATTCTGCCGACAAATGTCCAAAATCGGCGGCTATATTTTCCGCAATGAAATGTCAATGGCCCCGTGAGCGTAAGCCCGACATCGGTCAGCCATATCCTCCCGGGCGCTTCTTTCCCGATTCGCTAGGTTTGCAGGCGGACCTCCAACACGCCTGCTTTCGCTATGGACAACAAGACCCTCGCCGCCGAGTTCAACCTCCTGGCCAGCCTCATGGAGCTGCACGGGGAGAATGCCTTCAAGACGAAGGCCTATGCCAATGCCTATCTCGCCCTGCGCAAGCTGGACAAGCCGGTCAAGGATATGACGGAGGATGAACTCGACGCCCTGCCCGGCATCGGGTCGTCCGTGCTGGCCATGATCAAGGAGTTCGTGGCCACCGGGCAGATCGCCCGGCTGGAAGCCTACACATCGCGCACACCTGAAGGAATCCGGCAATTGCTGGGCGTCAAGGGGCTCGGCCCGAAGAAGGTCAAGGTGGTCTGGGAAGCCTTGCAGGTCGAGTCGCCGGCCGAGCTGCTCTATGCCTGCGAAGAGAACCGCCTCGTTGCCCTGCCCGGCTTCGGCGAGAAGACCCAGGAGGACCTGCGCAAGAAGATCGAGTACTTCCTCGAATCGGCAGATCGGCTGTTATATGGGCAGGTCGAACAAGAGATGAACGAATTGCTTGAACGCCTCGCCCGCCACCTGCCCGGCCACAGCCTGGCCTGGGCGGGCGGTTTCGCCGCGCGACAGCCCGTCCTCGATGAAATCACCCT
>CAYMLN010000102.1:0-7375 GCA_964391045.1 uncultured Saprospiraceae bacterium | reverse complement strand
TGGTGAAGTGTTTAACGCGTTGATGGGAGGATGGGCGTTGAGCTGGATCTGTTTTTGCCCGGAGGTCTCAACTGTCTCAACCGTCTCAACTATCTCGACTACATAAACCTGATTAACCTCGATAAACCTGATAAACCTCAAGACCTGATACAGGTGCAATGCCCCATCAGTTACTGTGAAGGATTGGATGGAGCTATGGCTTCTTGCTCGCCTTGATCAATAGCCCAAACACGAGCCCCATGAGCGACCAGAAGAAAAGCTTGGCGGGTATGTCCTCCCGAAGGATGGGGTCGTTGAAAAGACCCAAACCGAGGATCTCAGTCATTGAGTAGGTGGCCCATCCCCAGAGGATTCCGCGCAACGCCCAGCGGTATTTCGCCAACGGGGCCTGATGATCCTGAGCAGCAGGGGTATTGTCAGGATTGAAATTCTCGGCGGCGAGGTCGTTGTTTTTCATGAGGTCGGGGATTTTGAGCGGAGTATTACAATAATAGGGATTTTCAGGGGCTGAAACAGTTGGAAGTCGATGCAATCTTGATTCGGTATACGGAACCCCAACGCATTTTGGCTGCTGAAGGCTGAACTGGCAGCCTCGAAATTCTAAGCAACATGCCTTTTCAGGCTGGGCAAGCGAGTTGCCAGGCCATCAGGACATTTCAATCTTTAACCAGTCAACCGATGGATTGCGAGAGCCGAGTATGCATCCTGAACATCCTTCTATCCTGCAAATCCTGATTCAAGCCCCTTGTAATCTGAATATCTTACAGTTAACCCCGGGCACGGTCGGAGGTACAACCACCGACCCACATTTAGCATAAACCCGATAAACTTCGATAAACCTGATCAACTTCCCTTTCGGCTGCGCCTCAGGACGTGGTCGGTTGCCTACGCGTAAGGCTTCAGCGACCAAAGGAGGTGGCGCCCTCTTTATTGTACTCGTAGGAATGTAATCCGGATATTCACAGGAGAAGGTCCCTCAGCTACGCTTCAGGACATGGTCGGAGGTACAACCACCGACCCACATTTGCGCTAAAACTCCTAAACCCTCTAAACCTTCTAAACTCTCTAAACCCTCTAAACTTTTACGCCTCATCAACCCTCCTTACCTTGTCTCCCCATGGAAATCCTGCAGCATCCGTCCCTCCGCGACTTCGTCACGTTCGGGGTCGAGGCGAGGTGCCGGCACTTGTATTCGATCGAGGATACGGAGGAGCTTGGGCTCGCCCTGCAACATCTGGAGCGGCCGCTGATCCTGGGCGGGGGGAGCAACGTCCTACCGATCGGCGACCTGGACCGGGACGTGTTGCACATCAGCCTGAAGGGCATCGAATGGGCTGAAGGGGGCGACGATCCCCTGATTCGGGTCGCGGCCGGGGAGAACTGGCACGAGGTGGTGCTCTGGGCACTCGACCACGAGCTCGGCGGCATCGAGAATCTCTCCCTGATCCCGGGAACGATGGGCGCGGCGCCGATCCAGAACATCGGGGCCTACGGCGTTGAACTGGAATCTGTATTCCATCATCTCGAGGCGATGCGAATCGCCGACGGCGAGGTCGAGATCTTCGATCACGCCCAATGCCGTTTCGGCTATCGGGATAGCATATTCAAGCAGGCGGCGCGGGACCAGTATGTGATCACCGCCGTCACATTGCGCCTGCACCGGCGGCATACGCTCAATACGAGTTATGGCGCGATCGGCGATACGCTGCGCGAATGGGGAATCGCGGGTCCGACGATCCATGATGTCAGCCGGGCCGTCATCCAGATCCGGCAAAGCAAGCTTCCGGATCCGGCGCAGATCGGCAACGCCGGCAGTTTTTTCAAGAATCCCGTCATCCCTGCAGCCCAGTACGACACGCTGAAGCAGGCGCATCCCACCATGCCGGGTTATCCGTCCGAAGGCGATACGGTGAAGGTGCCGGCCGGCTGGCTGATCGAGCAGTGCGGCTGGAAAGGAAAGACGCTCGGCAACGCCGGCTGTTATGAGAAGCAAGCCCTTGTCCTGGTCAACCGCGGCGGGGCGACTGGCGAGGAGATCTGGGCCCTCGCCGAGGCGGTCATGCAGTCCGTTCGGGATCGCTTCGGGATTGCGCTGCAGCCGGAAGTTAATGTCTGGCGGGGGTGAACCTGCCAACGCGAACTTTCGTTGTTATTTCTTTGGCCATTTGTCAGCCGGATTACCCACCCGCGTATTAAATTGTCCCCCGGCGCCCGACACGGGCGTCTCTTTTTATTTTGTACCCGTATGAAGAAGCGTTCGAACTGGTGGCTCTTTTTCTTCCTGACCTATGTGGTGTTGGGCGTCCTGCTGACCCTGGCGATCATCAAGCGCGACAAGCGCGAGCGCGCCAACCGGCCGGAGGACCAGGAGATCGGCAAGGCCGGTGACCGGCTGGGTCCCAATGAATTGTTCTACCTCGACCGGAATTACCCGCAGGCGACATTCAACGAGCGGACGTACCTCTCGCGCCTCGAGCGGCAGATGGCCCTCGACGCCCGCACGCCGCGCTCGCGCCGCGGACTCGACCATCCCTGGACGATCGAGGGTCCCGGCAATCTCGGCGGACGCGTCAACGCGATCGCCGTGCATCCGGATGATCCCGGCGTGATCTACCTCGGGTACTCGCAGGGCGGGGTTTATCGGACAACGGACAGCGGCGTGACGTGGACACCCATTTTCGACGACCAACCCTCAATGTCCATCGCGCACATCACGATCGATCCACACAACCCTGATCGCGTGTGGGTAGCCACGGGCGATGTCAATATCTCCGGCTATCCGCACATCGGCTCCGGCCTTTACCGTTCCGATGATGCGGGCAGCAGTTGGCAACGCGTCGGCCTGGCCGGCACGGGCGTCCTGTCCAAGGTGATCGTGGATCCCTTCGACGCGGATATCGTGTATGCCGGGTCCATGGGCTATCCCTCTTCCAAAGGCGACCAGCGCGGCCTGTTCCGCTCGACCGACGGCGGCGCTTCGTGGTCAAGGACTTTGGTGATCGACGACAGCACAGGCGTCATCGATGTCGTCGCCGATCCAACAATCGCTGGCCGCATCTATGCGTCCGCATGGACGCGCCTGCGGTCCAACAAGATCAATACAACGTTAGGTCCGGGCACGGGCCTCTACCGGAGCGACGATTACGGCGCGACGTGGACGAATGTGACCAACGGACTTCCGGAAGGCGAGCATTCCCGCACGAGCATCGAGATGACCAACGATGGCCGGATCTTCATCTCCTATCTCGGCCCGATCGACGCGGGCGAATGTGCCGGCTACATCGAATCGCTGCAGAACATTTACACATCCGCCGATGGGGGCCAAACATGGGACACGATCCCCACGGCCCCGGCCTATGGACTCCCGTGCGAAGTCTTTGGGCAATTCGGCTGGTACTTCGAGGCGCTGAAGGTCAATCCCGACAACCCGCTCGAGATGTACATGCTCGGCGTAGACCTGTGGGGAACGCTCGACGGCGGCCTGTCGTGGTTTTCTGCCGCACCGGGCTGGTGGACGTATGAGGTGCATGCCGACAAGCATGACCTCGTCTTCGCCCACGGGCAGAAATATCTCGGGACGGATGGCGGCGCTTATCGTACGAATGCCTTTGGCGAATGGGAGGATATCGAGCATATTCCCTCCACGCAATTCTATCGCACGTCATGGAATCCCCACCTGCCCGACCTCTACGCGGGCGGCGCGCAGGACAATGGTACTTCGTGGGGCAACGAAACGATCATGAACGAATGGCCGCGATTGTTGGGCGGCGACGGTTTCCAGCCCTTGTTCGATCCCGCAGAGCCAACGTGGATGTACGCGCTGACCCAGAACGGATTCGTCTGGTTTGACGACGGTACGGGCTTCCGCCAGGTGATGAACGGCCTCGAAGGCCCAAGGTATTGGGACATGCCGTTTGTCATGAGTCCGTTCGATTCAAAGATCCTCTATGCGGGATCCAACCAGGTGTATGTGATCAATATGCGCGACACTGAGCCGATCTGGATACCGATCAGTCTGGATCTCACCCGCGGTGAACTGGTCGCGGGCGGGCGATATCCGGCCATTACGGCCATCGCGCAGTCGCCGGTCGATTCGCTGCGACTCTATGCCGGCACGCAGGACGGAAAACTTTGGACAACGCCTGATGGTGGTCAGACCTGGGTCGACATCACCAACGGTACATCGGGGGCGTTCGTCACCTCGATCGCGTGTTCGACGCTTTCGCCCGAAAGCGTGTATGTCACCTATTCAGGTTATCGGGACGGGGACCACAATCCGTATATCTTCTACAGCGATAATGCCGGTTCGGCGTGGACGCCGGCCGGCGGCAACCTGCCCCAGCTTGGCGTGAACAATATGCTGGTCTTGCCCGGCGCTTTTGACCATGTCATCATCATCGGAACCGACGGCGGCGTGTACGTGTCGTTCGATGCCGGCGACCGATGGGAGCGGGTAGGGTCGGATATGCCCTATATGCCGGTCTATGACGTCGATTATAACCCGGTCACCGGGCGCATCATGGCGGCGACGTTCAGTCGGGGCATCATGACGTTCCCCATCGAGGAACTCGAGACGACCACGGCGGTACAGGATGTTGCAGGTGTAAGCGGGCATGACTTTCATGTTTATCCCACGATCGTCACCGATCAGCTTTGGATTGAAGGCCAGGCGGCAAATCTTGGTGTGCCGTGTCAAGTCACGATCCACGACATGCGCGGTCGCATCGTTTCGCAGGCGCGTATCGATCCGGTTTCCGCGACGAGCATGCGACTTCCAGCCGCAATGCCCGCGGGCATGTATGTGGTGCGTATCGATTCGGGTGCCGGACCCTACGTAACGCGGATCCTCAAGTCGTGATGTGAACGTTTGCTCATCGGCTATACGAGGTTCGATGGTATTACGTTATAGGAAAAACACTGCCATGTCCGTTTCAACCATCAATCAAGCCGGCCGCGGCAACGCTGCGCCTTCCCTGCCTACGATCCTTCCTGCCGCGATCACGACTGTGGTCATGGTCATGTTCCTTTTCTATATCGATGAAGGCTATTACGACTTTCGCTGGATGCGGAATGCGGGCAACTGGCTGATGTTTGTCGTGTATCTCGCCTTCGTGTTCCCGATGCAATGGCTGCTGGCCGGCGTGTTGGGGCGGTTAGCCGGAAAGCGCAGGTCCGTCGCTGTCGTGACACTCCTGACGCTCCTGGCGGACAGCCTGATCCTCGGGCTGATCTTTAATTTTCTATAGGTTTCGCCGCGGTTTGGCGGCCCGGGCATTTCATTACTTTTGTTGCTGGTCCGGAGTAGCCGCAAATGTGTGGCCCTGTACCGCCGGATACACAGCACCTGCCACCCACCGCCTCCTCCATGTTGCCCTCGCTGATCCGGCGCCTGCCGGTCGTTCTCCTGCTCCTGATGTCGGGCCGCGCATTCGGCCAGTATGCCCTGACCGGACAAGTCGTCGATGCCGGCGGCCAGCCGCTTGCCTTCGCCAATGTCCTCCTGCTCAATCCCCAGGACAGCAGCCTCGTTCGCGGCGCGCTGACCGATGACGCCGGTGAATTCCGGATCGAGTTTGCCACGCCGGGCGCCTTCCTGGTCAAGGCGGCCATGGTGGGCATGAAGGATGCGATCACCGGACCTGTCGTGGTGACGGGTTCACGCCCGACAGCCGTTGCCGGCACCCTTATCCTGGCGGAGGATGCCGTGATGATGAACGAAGTGCAAGTCGTGGCGGAGCGCGCCCTCTTTGAACAGCAAGTCGACCGCACCATCGTCAATGTCGCCGGTGTGGCCACGGCTTCGGGCATCTCCGCGCTCGAAGTCCTCGAGCGGTCGCCGGGCCTGATCATCAACCGGCCCAACAACTCGATCGCCATGAGCGGGAAGGAAGGCGTTGTGCTGATGATCAACGGCCGGATCACGTACATGCCGATGGAGGCCGTGTTTCAGATGCTGGCCGGCATGAACAGCGACAACATCGACAAGATCGAGCTTATTACCACGCCACCGTCGAAATACGACGCGGAGGGCAATGCGGGCTTCATCAACATCGTCCTGAAGAAGAATCCCAACGAAGGCCTGAGCGGTTCCTACAACCTGACGGCCGGATACGGCGAAGGATTCAGGGGCGCGGCCGGCCTCTCGACCGCATATATCAAGGGGAAATGGGCCCTTACGGCAGACTACACGTATACGTACAACGATGTTGACCAGATCTTCGCCTTCTACCGGGAGAACAAGGTGGGCGAGGATGACATCATCACGGATTCATACAACGACCGTCAGTCGGTGCGGAACAACCACAACCTCAGGCCTGGGGGGCGGACTTCCGCGTGACGCCGCAGGGGACGATCACGGCCCAGCTCATGGCGTACAATAACCAGTGGGAAATGGATTCCTACAACTCGGGCCTGTTGTACAAGAATGGCGTGCTCGACACCCAGATCTTCACGCTGATGGAAGAGGTCAACCATTGGCAACACCTCGGCGGCACGCTCCGTTATGATCATCGTTTTGACAACAAGTTTAATATCTCGGCCGAATCGAGTTACCTCTGGTACGCGGCGGACAACCCGACGATGTATACCAATGATTACTACACCGGCGATGGGGCGTATCTATTCACCCACCTCACGCGTGCGTGGAAGGAAACCCCTATCGGGGTCAGCGTGAGCCAGCTCGACCTCTCCGCCCCATGGGGCGCCAATACCAAATGGGAAGCGGGTGCAAAGGCCACCTTCTCGCAATTCACCAATGATGTCGGCGTGGATTACGATACCGGACAAGGATGGGACAACGCGGAGGAGCTCACCAACGTATACGACCTCAACGAGTATGTCCTCGCGGCCTATGCGAGCCTTGAGCACAGCTTTACCCCAAAGACGAAAGGAAAGCTCGGTCTTCGATATGAGTACACGGATTCCGATCTCGGATCCGAGGAGAACCCGGGCATCGTCGACCGGACGTTTGGCAGCCTTTTCCCCACGGCCTATCTCTCGCACAGTTTCAGCGACAAGTATACCGCGAGCATTTCCTACGCGCGCCACATTACCCGGCCGACATTCAACGACCTCGCACCGTTCCTGATCTTCGTCGATCCGTACACCTTCTACATCGGCAACCCCGCGTTGCAGCCCGCGATATCGGCTAACATCGACCTCAATATCCGGCTGAACCGGCTGCAGGTCGGCCTGTCGTACAATGAGGCGGACAGCGCGATCGCGCGCTACCAGGCCGAGGTCATCGAGGGGACCAACTACCAGGCCTGGTCCTCCCAGAATCTCACGCTCACCCGCGTCTACGCCGTTTCCCTCGCGATGCCCGTCGATGTGGGTAAAGTGTGGCGCATGTACTACAGCCTTGCCGGGCAGTGGA
>CAYMLN010000101.1:0-7382 GCA_964391045.1 uncultured Saprospiraceae bacterium | reverse complement strand
GCAGCGAGTGAACCCGCTTTCCGGTGTAGGTGTAGATGTCGAAGCGACTCCCTGTCCCCGTGCCCTCGAAATCGAAAAAGACCTGTCCGCGGGCCGGATTCGGATAAAGGGTAAAGCCGGTCGAGTGATTCGTCTCCTCGATGCCGGTGGTTTCCGGACACACGATCATGCCGGTCAGCACCACGGCCGTGCCGGTGCTGTCCTCGGGATTGAAGACCACGACCTGGTAAACCATCGTGTCACCGGGAGCCATGTCGTTCGGATAAAGCTCGAAGACCACCTCCACGGAATCTTGTCCGCCGAGATTGACCATCCCGGTGTTTGCGGAAGGCAGGTATTGGCGGCCGTCGATGATCAGCGCCGAAAAGCCTGTGGTGGGGTAGGTCTCCTGGGTCTTCCACCATTTCAGCTCAAACGGTTCATTGGTTAGGTTCAAGCCGAACAGGCGTGTGTCAAGCGTCCAGGGGTCCCCGCAACCTTCGGCGATGACCGTGTCGGCGGGAAAGGTGAGCATGGGCTGGGCGGGGATTTTTGCCGTGAGGCAAATGACGGGCGCAATGAGCGCCAGCGCGCGAAGGACAGGCGGGAATCGTTTCATGACAGGCTGGGCGGGTGGTGATGGATGGTGTGGTGGCCGTGGCAGGATGACGGCATTGAAGATAGCATAAAGCGCGGAGCATGGATGTAAACGTGCCGTTGACTTGGCCGCGGGCGCGGTCCTCGCTGTTCGCTTGATATGAAGTACATTGCAAGTGAAATCACATTGCGCTGTATTCACGCCGGCATGTCGAAGGATTCGTCGGCGGGTACGATAACCATGCAGCCAAAATGGAACAACACGTATTTGTCGTGACGGGGGCGGGGTCCGGCCTGGGCCTGGAGACATCCCGTGCACTCGCCGGGATGGGGCATCGGGTGCTCATGATCACCCGCACGAAGGAGAAGGCAGACATCGCCCGTGAGGATATCCTGCAGTCGGTACCCTTTGCCGAGCTTGACGTGTATGCCGGCGACATGGGCCTGATGCGGGACGTTCGTCGGGTCGGAGCGGAGATCCTTGACCGTCACGATCGCATCGATGGCCTGGTCAACAATGTAGGAACCTGGTTGTCGAACTATACGCTGACGGACGAAGGGCTTGAAGCCATGTTCGCCACGAATCACCTCAGTTACTTCCTGCTGACGCATGTGCTGTACCCGGCCCTACGCCGCGCGGATGAACCCCGTGTGGTGAATGTTTCGAGCAATTCACATGCCTTTGGCCGTATCAACCTGGCCGACCCCGGGCTGGGAAGTCAATATCATGGATTGCGGGCATACGCGCAGGCGAAGCTCGCCAACGTCTATTTTACCCAGGAGCTTGATCGCTTGAAACCGGATGCGCACCTGCGCACCTACGCCGTCTCGCCCGGGCTGGTCAAGACGGATATCGGACTCAAGCACACCAGCCGGCTGCATGCTTTTGCATGGCGGGTCAGGCGGTGGCTTGGGCAAACCCCGGCGCAAGGCGCAGGGACCATCGTCTATTGCGCGACAGATCCCTCGGTAGCCATGCGCAGCGGGTATTACTGGGAGGGCTGCGCGATCAAGGAGGTCTTCAAGTCCGCCCGGGATCCTGATCTGGGCCGGCAGTTGTGGGTCATGAGCCAATCGATGTGCGGTGTGTCGGATTATTTCCAGGTCGAGGTGGAGTCCGGACATGCGTGCACGGGGTGACAGCTGGGCACGCGACGGCAGGCGCGAGGCCCAGGATCGCAAGGTTGGCGGCACCATGCGCCAGATACATGGGGAGAGGGTGAGTGTGATGACGGATGCAACCAGGGCACGAAGATGATCCGGCATCAGCCGTGAGCCGCAATGCCCGGCACAAGGACGCAATACCGGTCATGCCGTGACGGCATACAGCGGCCATTCCCCCGGGATGCCCTTCAGGTCGTGCGGCCCGAGGGTGCGGAAACGGAGTCCGGATCCCGCGACGAGATGCGTCACGGTACTCGAGACGAGGATCTCACCGGGGGCGGCCAACGCGGCAATGCGCGCACACGCGTGGACCGCGATGCCGCCAAGATCGTTGCCGATGACCTCGCATTCGCCGGTGTGGAGTCCGCAACGAATGACCAAGCCCAGTGCCTTGAGGGCGTTGGCGATGGCCTGCGCGCACCGGATGGCGCGGGCCGGGCCGTCAAACGCGGCGAAGATCCCGTCGCCCGTATGCTTGACCTCGCGGCCGTGATAGCGCCGAAGTTCACCGCGCACGACGGCATTGTGGGCCTCCAGTCGCTGTCGCCATCCGGCATCGCCCAGGCTGGCGGCCAGTCGCGTGGAGTCGACAATGTCGGTGAACAGCAGGGTCGTCAGGATCCTGTTATCGGTCGGATGGCCCAATTCGCCGGTCAGGAACAATTCGATCTCGTCGAGGATGGAGCCGCTGTCGCCCACCCACGGGAGATGGTCTTCCCCGGGGAATTCCACGAGCCGGCTTTCCGGGATCTGGCTTGCCATATACCGCGCCTCGTCGATGTGTGCGTCACGGTCGCCCGTCCGGTGAAGGATGAGCGTCGGCACGTGTATGGTCGGAAGGACGTGCCGGATATCGATCTCCGTGTTCATGCGCGCGAAGGCGAGGGCATCGCCCGGGCTCGCGCTCCGGCGGAGGTAAGCGGCCCACCATTGCTTGAAACGCTCGTCGTGCGACATGCTCGGGGCGACATGGGCAAGGTCGACAACACCGCCCCATTTCTCCATGATTTCGTCGAAGAAGTGTTGTCGTTCTTCGGGCGTGGGCGCCCAGGGATAATCCGGACTCCAGATCCGCTTGGCGAACGAACCGCAAATGATGAGCGCCTGGGTGCGTTCGGGATACGTGGCGGCAAAGAGCGCGCACATCGATCCGCCTTCGGAGATCCCAAAGAGGGCGGCACGCGAGGAGCCGACGGCATCCATGACGGCCCGCACATCGTCCATACGCTCCTCGAGCGTCGGCATGTTCGATACGCGATCGGACAGGCCTGTGCCTCGCTTGTCGAAGATGATCAGCCGGGAAAATGACGCGAGGCGATTGAGAAAACCTGCCAGTGTCGGTTCCTCCCAGACATACTCGATGTTGGAGACCCACCCGATCATGCAGATCAGGTCGAGCGGGCCCTCGCCGATGACCTGGTAGGCGACGTTGACGTCACCGCTGCGGGCATATCGGGTCTGGTGTGGCATCCGGTGGTGTGGTGGTTCAGGTGAATGTACGAATTCCGTGAGGTCGGTTTTTCACATGGCCCGCGGGGTGTCGCGACAAGTGCGTATTGATTACCTTCAGCGAATGCGACGTCATGACTTGGATTGGCTCAGGGTCATCGCCTTCGGGCTGCTGATTTTCTACCATGTGGGGATGTTCTTCGTGCCGTGGGGTTGGCACATCAAGAACGAACCCACCTATGATGGCCTTCGCTATCCAATGGCATTCCTGAATCAATGGCGGTTGCCGTTGCTCTTCGTCGTGTCCGGCATGGGGACGTGGTTTGCGATGGCCAAGCGCACCAACGGGCAGTTTGCCGGAGAGCGGCTTCGCCGGTTACTGCTCCCGCTTGTTTTCGGCATCCTCGTGATCGTGCCGCCGCAGGTCTACATCGAACGGCTGGACAAGGGCCAGTTTGCCGGCGGGTATTTTTCCTGGTGGCCCATGCAGGTCTTCCGGGGCGTTTACCCGGAAGGCAATTTCAGCTGGCACCATCTCTGGTTTATCGTCTATCTCCTTGCGTTTTCGCTCTTGCTCATCCCGCTCATGCGTCTGCAGCGGGACAAGCCGGACAATGCACTGACCGGGTGGCTTCGGCGCACGATGGCTTCCCCCGTGGGTATGTACGTGTTTATCATCCCGCTATACCTGTGGGAGTCCTTGCTGGAGCCTTTTTTCCCGTCGACGCATGCGTTTATCGGCGACTGGTTCAACGTCATCAATTACATGACCTTATTCTTCTTCGGGTTTTTGTTGATGACGGTTGGCGATATTTTCTGGACGACCGTCGAACGCCACAGGCGCATCTTCCTGGTGGGCGGGCTGATCGGATTTTCCGCAAACCTCCTGATTTGGACTTCACTTGAGGATTCCGTACCGGTTCATTTCATTGAGGCATTTGTCAAGGTATTCAACCTGTGGTCGTGGCTACTCGCGTTGTTCGGATATGCGGCCCGGTACCTCAATCGCCCGGGAGCCTTTGTCAGCTATGCCAATGAGGCCGTGTATCCGTTTTATATCCTGCACCAGACCATCATCGTCCTCCTGGCCTGGTACCTGAAGCCATGGAGCACCGGATTGGGATTGAAATTCACGGTCCTTGCGGGCTCGACGTTTCTCATGACATGGCTATTGTATGAGGGCTTCATCCGGCGTGTTCCTTTCCTTAGGCCGTTGTTTGGCCTCAAGGCTGTTGCATCAGGCAAGCAAGATGCCGGCTGAGGATCTCCGACCCTTCATTATTCGCTTCCGGCCGATATCAACGTTACAGCCGGCATGACAACGTCCGTTCGGGAAAGGCGGCCGGCCACCATCGGCTTCAACAGTAGGATCGCGCAGTAAAGCACGCGCTCAGGCTCTTCGCCCACTTCTCGTCAGCCGGAACGCATAGGTTTAATTTTTAGCTTTTAGCTTTTAGCTTTTCCCTTACCTCAGGGTTTGACCGGCTTCCCCCTTTCCGGCAGCAACTTCGACACTATGTCGTCATAGTACGGCCGTTCCTTGAGGCTGGAATGCGAGCCCGGGAAGAAGATGATATCGATCTCGAGGAACTTGTTGGTCGTGTCGAAGTCGCGCAGGACGACCGCGCAGCGCTTGTCGTTGATCAGGCGCGTGTTGTCGATCATCGGGAACTCGAAGAAGTCGACCGTGAAGGCCGGGTTGGCGCACTTGTCCTCCTTGCCGGGCACGCGGGTGCAGATGTTGAGCCGTACGTCGACGGTCCGGAAGACGGTGTCCATGCCGAGGATGCTCAGGTGCACGATGTGCTGGATGGAGTCGTAGCCTTTCGGCGTGAGCAGGCTGTCGATGAAAGTGGCGTGGAACGAGGATTCCATGCCCGCGCAGTTGATCGTGTCGTAGCAGTAATTGAACTTTTCTGTCGTCGACACGCCCTCGAGGCTGGCCATCTGCTTGTTCGTTACTTCGCGCGACATCGTGTAGAGGCGCTGGTTATACGCCCCCCGCAACGCGGCATCCTTTGTGTCCGCCCGGTTGCGCCGGTCGAGGTAGGTAAACAGCGGCGTCAGGTTGAGCGACTCGTGGAAATTGTAGGCGAGCAGCTCGAGTTGGAGGATCTTCTCGTCCATCGACGACGACCCGGCGAGGATCGAGTTGATGATCGAGGTAAACATGTCCTTGCGCAGGGCGCTCTCGGATTCCTCCCGGCGGCTCATGAGCTCGGTGTAGAGCCGCGTCTTGGCCTCGTTTTCCTGGTTCCGGTTCAGGTAGTTGGACGCCATGTAGCTGACCAGTGCGATGGTGATCGCGGTGATCAGCGAGGCCAGGGGATGGAGGATGATATTCGCCTTGTCCCAGAAGTCCTTCTGGGGCTTGGGCGCCGGGTCTACTGTTTCTTGAGCTCCCATTTGTCGCCCGCTTTGACCAGCGTAAGGGTGTATTGGGTGGAGTTGTTGGTGGAAAAAACGTCAAAGGCTGCGCCCTCGTAGCCGGGCAGGTCCAGCGTGCATTTCCCTACCTGCTTCACGGTGATAGAGTAGTAGCCTTTGTCGTCCGTCTTCGTCGTGCCGATGACCTGGCCGTTCTGCAGGAGGCGGACCTCCTGGTTGACGAGCGCCTTGCCGTCTTTCTTGAGCGTGCCGAAGATCTCGCCGGCAAAGGTGAGCGCCGGAAGCAGGAGCATCAGGCTGAGCAACAGGTGTTTGATGTGTATTGTGCGCATTTCGATGAGGTTTAAAAGGTAAAATTAGGGAAACGGTAACTATCGGTCGCAGGAGGACCGTTCCGGATATGAAACGGACCCCCGCGTTGGAAATTGCGATGCGTCCTTTGGTCGGGCTGGCGTGCCCGTGCGGAATGCATTACCTTGATTGTTGTCAAACGTTTATCTATGCTGCTCCGGTTTCCGGTCAATGTCCACAAGGGCCTGACAGGCCCGCTCGTGGTCATGCTCATGCTCGTCTATGACAACTGGTCGACTGCGGCCTGGGTCTACCTCGCCCTTCATGGCAGTTACGGGCTGCTCTGGCTCTTCAAGGAGCGGGTCTTTCCCGACAGGCAATGGGCGCGGCAGGTATCCGTCGGCTACGGACTGACGGCCTTCGCCGGGCTGGCGCTCTATTGGATCGCGCCGTTTCTCCTCATCAGCCAACATCGCGAGCCGGCCGCATGGGTGATCGGTCTTGCTGTCGCGCTGAATATGTGGGGCGCCGTGCTGCATTTCGGCAGCGACGCGCAGAAGTATTTCACGCTGAAGTACAAGCCGGGGCTCATCACGGAGGGGTTCTTCGCCCGCAGCCGGAATACGAACTACCTCGGAGAACTGATGATCTACTCGGGCTTTGCACTGCTGGCCGTGCATTGGGCGGCGTGGATCGGCATCGGCGCGTTCTTCACCATCGTCTTCGTGCCCAATATGCTTCGGAAGGACAACTCCCTGGCCCGACATCCCGGATTCGCTGAGTATAAGCGGCGAACAGGCTTGCTGCTTCCGCGGCTCTTCAGTCGGGGTTGAAGACGTTGGGTTTTTCCTGCATCATTCTTCGCCCGCCCGAATCGGCACACCGGCATCCAGCACATAAGCATGATCCACCAGCGTGAGCCGTTCGGTCGCCTTATCAAACGCGAGCCTGAGCCAACCGTAGTGGACCTTGCCGTCGATGAGTAGATGAATACCGACGATCTCAGCCGTATCGGACGCCCAATCGCCTTCATACCAGACCGCACCGGTGGCAGGCGTGTGCCGGATCACGAGAGTGCCGTGATCTCCGCTCCACCGTTCGCCGGGTCCGGCAGATCCGTTGATCTCGTCATCCGGCGTTTCCGCGACCAGTAACCCCATGTTGAGGAACCGTTCGTCATCCGGCGGACCGGACTTGATGAGGTGGGGGCCGATCGGGTTGATCCCCGTATACAGTTGATCCCCGGTCCCGATGGCGGTCAGCTCGACAAACACGGTGAAATCGACGATGGCATCTCCGTTCATGTCCAGGATGATCGGATCAGGATCGCCATACATCACGCTTCGTCCGTCCTGGGAATAGGCGATGTGCTTCGGCGGGGCAGGACCCTCATCGCGGCAGGAGAGGGCGAACATCGCGATAGCGAGGATAAGGCCGATTGTGCCGGCCGAACGGAGCCGAAAGTCGGATCGGCGTTGACGCATCGAAATGGAAGAATTGCGCATAAGGCAGGT
>CAYMLN010000100.1:0-7452 GCA_964391045.1 uncultured Saprospiraceae bacterium | reverse complement strand
AGGTCCTCGAAGCGCAGGTGGCTGGCGTTGGTGATCTCCACAAGGCGATTTGACCCGGACGAATTGTAGGCAGCCGTGATCGTCACGTCGTCGGCATTCCCGGTCTCCGAGCGGAAGATCACGGGCGATGCGTTGAGTGTGGTGAAGTGAGGAATATCGATCTCGCCAACATACGTGCCGGGGCGGATAGCAAATGTCACGGTGTCACATACCCCCAGGGCGACAAGGGCATCCACGGCGTCGTCGATCGTCGGATAATCCGGACTCGTGCCGCCAATGGTATATGTCCCGCTGAGGCCCCCGGTGACGTTGCCGGCGATCGTGTCGTTATACGGGGCATGGTCAGGTCCATTTTCGGGATTGAAGGTCCAGGCGACAAGGGCATACGTCGAATCGGCCTCGATGAGTTGCTGCCCGAGGGATACCTGGGCGTAACCCATCGGCGGAAGGCTGAGGTAAACGGGGACGGTATCCTGGGGCACGCCATTCCATGTCCAACCCGCGTAGAAGGTATCCACGGTCGCCCCGCCCAGGTTTTGGACGAGGATCCGTATGTCCTGGGTGCCGCCGCAGTGTACCCGGTCGTAGTCGATGACGGCCAGGTCCACAAACGATTCGGGGATAAAGGCCACGTAGTCCGAGTAGGCGCTCCACATCGATTGGTTCCTGCCCGGAGGCGTGACGGCCATTGTCCCGTCCGCGTTCTCCAGGCCCTGGGTCGTGACCATGTCACAGTATTCGCCGCCGTCCCAGTATTCCGTATGGATCTCGATGATATTGGACGATTCATACAGGATGACCTGGGTCTCCAGGTAGTATCCCGACCCGCAAGGCGGATCACCCGCTCCGGAGATCCAGAAGTTGACATGCAGGCTGCGTTGTGGGGCAGACCCGAGCGTTTCGTACGAGACGTCGCAGTATTCACCGTTCAGGTTGCCCCATGCCGCAGCGATCAGGGTATTTGGATTTGTGGGATCCGGCAGGAATTGTGCGCCCGGCCCGCTGCCGGCGGCCGGGTCAAAGGTGATAAAGCCGTTGGCGGAGATGTAGAATGAATCGTAGGGTACGTCGAAGAACGTGAACGGAAATCCGATCTCCAGGGCGCCGCTCGTGGTATTGGGATCGAGTGAGAGATAGGTCGGGTCGTAAAAGACGGGATCGCAGGTGCCGTCTACGCTGACGCTGTATTGTGCGGTCGAGAGCCGGGGGCAGACGAGCAATCCGAACCAGGCCAGGAAGGCTGGGAGGAAGCGAATCGCGGTGAGCCGGGCAGTCGGTAGGGTGAGGCGAAGGTCCCGTGCGGGCATGTCCTGGGTATTCGGTGAACGCTTGACCAAAGCTATTTGGGGTCTCTTCGCGAGCCTATAATACGTTCGGGTGATTTTGATCCGAAAGTTCTTCTAGACAACCTGCGCATCTATTGACGCATGCATTTTCGGGTACATTTGTTCGGGTACCCGCGACTGCTCTTCCCACATGCGCATGACCTCGATCCGCCTGTTCCTGCTTGCGGTCCTCGCCTTCGCGGGGACAGGGTCCGCGTTGCTGTGCGGCCAGGACAGGACGCGCATGCAGTATTTCTACAGCGAGGCATTTGGCATCAACGAAGGATTGCATCACGGCGTCATCGCGGATATGCGGGTTGATGCCAATGGCCTGCTTTGGTTGTGCACACTGGGCGGCTTGCAGGTATTCGACGGCATGAACTTCATGGATGTCCCATCCCTGCCGGGCCTTCCGGAGCCGGGATTTCGGTTCAATGCGGACACGTCGGGCGACGTCTTCTGGATAAATGGCCGTGGTCTTTATCGGATGCCCGCAGGGCAGTATTCCCCCGATGCGGTGCAAAAGCTCATGTTGCCGCCAAGCGGTGGTGAAGGCGATTCCGTCTGCATGCTTGCGCATGAGACCGAGGAATTTCTTTACGTCATTCATCCCAATGACACGCTCTATGTGATCGACAAGGCCTCACTGACCATTCGTGACGTCCGGGCCCTCCCCGGGCCGGCCATGCTGATGGGCAGATGGAGTGATATCATGGTCTCTCCGGAGCCTGTCCGGACGATTGATTATTTCGTCACCGATCCTGTGCCGGCCGGTATGACGGCGCCTACGATTCCCGCTACCCGTATCATGCGACTTGATCTTCATACCGGGGATCACCGGCTATTGGCTGGGGTGGTAATTGGCAGCCGGCCCCTGCGGGCAGGTGGCGATACGATCGTCACGCTGCTTGGGACTGAGCTGGTGGTCTATACGGGAGGCCAGCGTTATGGGATCGACCTGCCAAGGCCCAGCAAGGTGTTTGCGGGCGACTTTCTTTGCGCTGCGGGGCGGGATGCGGTACGGGTCCTGCTCGATGATGGGATCTATGTGTTCGACCTGCGGCGAATGGAATGGACGGCACGGTGGCAAACGACCGGCAACCTTCCGGCGTCAGGGGTCTGGCAGCGCAAGTTGGTGGCTGACCGGCGCGGCTCCTTGTTTATCTCCACGCTGAATGCGGGATTCTTCCGGATGTATCCCGGAAACCCGGGTTTTCGGTATATCGGACGCACGGAGACCGGCAAGAATTTCATCAAATGCCTGCGCGTCTCCGAACGGTACAACCGTGTCCTGGCCGGTACGATCGATAATGGTCTCCTGATGTATGATACGGCCGGCAACCTGCAGGCACATATCCGGATCTTTCCCGACGGCAAGCTGCATTCCTTTGTTTCAGCCATCCTGGAGATCACCCCTTCCCGGTATATCATCGTTTCGGACGCCCTGTCCGAGGTGACCCTTGAGGAGGGCGGATACCGTATCCGCATGTTGGACAGCCCGTCTCCGGCGGAGTGGATGAATTACTATGATGCCATCGTCGAGGATTACGACCAGGGTCGTTACTTCATTCACAACAGCCTCGGTTGCGTGGAGTTTTTTCCGGATAGACCGGTAGCCTCGCAGTTGCGGGTTTTTGGCCGGTCGGGCCAGGTCCTGGCGGCGATCCCCGATCGGGGTCACTACTTGCGGGTGGGCGACCGCAGGATGGAGTGGCGTGATGCGGAAGGTCGCCTGGTCCGCGCTGTAGACGGACTCCCGGATGTCGGGTATTGCAGGAGTATCGTCAATGCCGGGGAGGATCGATACATCCTGGGGGCTAACGCCGGCTTGTTCCTGATCACGTTGAGGGATGGGGTGGCCCGACTGGATACCCTATTCGACCGCCTCGTTTACGGCATCCTGCCCGGTTCGGCCCCCGGCGAGTTTTGGTTCAGCACAGACTTTGGTCTTTTTCGGCTGGGCGCTGACCGCTCGCTGGTCAATTACTCGGTCGAAACCGGCCTGCAGGAGAACGAGTTCAACACGCAGTCCTGCTACCGCACACCGTCCGGCAAGCTGTATTTCGGGGGGGTAAACGGCATCACGGCGTTTTATCCGGACGCGGTGAACCACCAGGTCGACGTGATCGTGCCCATGGTCAGGACGATTTCGGTCAATGCGGACATTCGCGGCCGTTACCTGCTTCCGGACGAGCAAAAGGTGTTTACCCTGTCGTCGGCCGACAAGCTGGTGCGGATCGAGTTGCTCGGGCAAGGCGCACGATCTCCGGGACGTTACAATTACCAGTACCGCATCGATGGTGTTCACGACGAGTGGGTCGATCTCGGCCGCCATGCCGATATCCAGGTGCAATTCCGTCCAGGCCGGCATACGGTTTACTACCATGTGTCCGGCAGTTTTGAGCCCAATGCACCACTGCGGCACCAGGTCGTCCTCAAGGTGCGACCGCCGGTTTATGCGCGGTGGTGGTTTGTCCTGGGCATCGGGGCAGCGGCTGCCTTGGCCGTCTATTCCTTCTTCCGTCTTCGGGCACGCCGCAAGCAGATGCGGATCAGGTACGAGCAGCGGCTCGACCAGCAGTTGCAGGACGAGCGGATGCGAATATCGCGGGAGCTGCACGACAACATCGGCGCACAGATGGCCACGGTCAAGCGCAACCTCAACTTCCTGATCAATCACAAGGACAGGCTTACGGAAGGAGAAGTCACGCGCAAGATGGCGGACCTTGAAGGCATTTCGACGCAGATCAACCAAGAGTTGCGGGATACGATCTGGGTCACGCAACATGCGCATATCCCCATGGCCGATTTCATCGCCCGCATCAAGGCCTACGTCTTCCAGGTCGTGGGTCCGGAAAGTCCCTGCCGGGTGTACTACGAGGAGCGCTGCACGCCGGACGTGGAGTTGGGTCCGTTCGTGGCGCTCAACCTGCACAGGATCTGCCAGGAGGCGATCAACAACATCATCAAGCATGCCCATGCCTCGGAGATCAGGATCACCTTCGCCGATGCGGCGGGCGGGATCGGGGTGACCATTACGGACAACGGGAACGGGTTCGATGCGGACGCACCCCGGGAGGGCTACGGGCTCAGCAATATCCGGCAACGCGCGGCCCTCATCGGCGCGGAGATCCATTTTAATCGCAACATCACCCGGGGCAGCCGGCTGGAGGTTTTCCTTCGGCATCCCAAGGCGCCTCATGAACACGATAATCATGAGCCAGATAAATTTGGCATTGGTTGACGACAACTTCCATACGCGCCAGTCGCTCCACGAGTTGCTCAGCTACAGCGTCGGCATCAAGGTCCTGTATGTCTGTGACAGCGGCCTGCAGTTCCTTCACCAGTTGCGCGAGGCGGCCGGCCAGACCCTGCCCGACATCGTCCTGATGGACATCGACATGCCCGAACTCGACGGCATTGACACCGTGGCCATCGCCAAGGCCGTGCATCCCTCGATCCGGTTCCTGATGCTGACCGTCTACGACGATGAGGACCTGTTGTTTCGCTCCGTCAAGGCGGGGGCCTCGGGCTTCCTGCTCAAGGACGAGAAGATCCACGTCATCGAGCAACACGTTCGCAACCTCTACGATGGCATAGACGCGCCGATGAGTCCGAGCATCGCACGCAAGGCGTTGTCGCTGATCCACAAGGCGGATCGCCTCGAGGCGGGTCGGGACGCAGCCGGCCAGCAGCCGCCCTTCGACGTGTCGGCCCGCGAGATCGAGGTACTCCAGCTCCTCGTGGAAGGCTACAACTACCGCGACATCGGCGAACGGCTGTATATCAGCTACAACACGGTAAAGAAGCACGTGGCCAACATCTACGAAAAGCTGCACGTCACCTCGAAGGCGCAGGCCATCAAGGTGAGCCATTATTTCAACTTGTTGAAGTAGGGGGCGCGATAAGTGCGGGCTGTTTGGTACATGCCACGATCATTTCGTGGCCAGGGGGTAGGGAAGCAGATTCCGAAGTCAAATTCTACCTTTGGAAACCAATCGCCAAAGCCCCAATGCGAAACCAGCGTTTAGCCACGATCGCACTTTTTCTATGCGGGTCCATCCTGCTCCACGGCCAGGATCCCGCGGCTTTCTTGTTCCGGCAACACAGCTCGGTATTCAATCCGGCACTGGCCGGCGCCACGGGTTCACAATCCGTCAGCCTGGCTTACCGCCAGCAGTGGCTCGACGCGGATGCCGCGGGCTACCAGACGGCGCTCCTGGCCTATGATGAGAGTCTGCCGTGCAGCATCCTCGATTACGGGATCGGCGCGATGTGGGACATGGAGGGCGAAGGCCTGCTGACGACATGGGAGATCTCGCCCCGGGTGTCGGTCAACCTGCCCTTGTCGATCACGACCGACCATCATATCAACCTGCGGCTCGGCGGCGGGTTCAGCTTCGGCTGGCAGGACATCCGGCTCGACCGCCTCATCTTCTCCGATCAGCTGGATCCGAAGTACGGGGACATCCTGCCCACGTCCTTTATCCCGCCGGATGAGGACCTGTCCGGGCAGTACATCCAGCCGGGCATCGGGGCCGCCGTCCAGATGATCCTCAACCAGCGCAGCCCCAGCGCATTCGTGGTGAACTTCGGGGCGAGTTATCACAACGCCTACGGGTTCGGCCGGGATGAAAACAGCGGGTATGGGAAATCGCTCCTTGGCCTGTTCGCCCCACAGTCGCCGCGCTTCGCCGCGCATGCCGACTTCGAGGTGATCCCCGGCGCGGCGCTGAGACAGTTCGTCAGCATCCGGCCGGTCTTCCTGTTCGAACGGCAGCAGGGCATCCACTATTTCCAATACGGCGTCGACTTCGGCCTGATGGATGCGATGCGGATCGGCGGGTTCCTCCATCACCAGCGGCTGGGCGGCGCGTCATCCAATACCAACTGGATCTCGGTGATGGCGCATTTCCGGCCATACATCGGCAAGGAACGAACCGACCTCTACGTCGTGTATTCGTTCAACAGCTCCGGCCTGCGGCACGCGGTCTCGCCGCTCATCGAGATCGGGTTCCGGCAGCATTTCCGCAACAGCCCCGCGTGCCGCCTCATCGGCAAGGGCGACGATGTCGATTACGGCGGACGCCCCGTGTGCCGGTATTCCAGGATCTCCCCCGGGAAAAAGAAGATCTATGAGAATGTGTGGTATAAGGATTAGTCTGGTATTTGCTTTTCTGGTTCTGTTCGAGGAGGGATACACTCAATCATGTTCCCTTGCATGTGCGGACACCGAATGCGGGGAGCTGAATGTTGCATTTACTCCACAAGGTGGACCTGCATTTTGTGAAGGTGACACAATCACATTTGTTAATGCGAGTGATCCGGGGTTCAATTATTTTATCATAGACTGGTCTGATGGTACGGTTGACTCCCTTGTCAGCTATGCGTCTATTTCTCTCGAGTATATGGTTGCAGATAGTTTGTTGTGTATTGGCAATGGATCCAGGCTTTTCGAGGTTTGCTTTAAAGGAGTCAAGATTTGTTCAACAGGAGTTAGTTGTGCAAGTGGTTCTTATGATTTCAAATTGAATCTTCGGCCAAAGGTTGAATTACAGCTTTCTTCCCAGTATTGTGTCGATTCACCTGTCCAGATGACTTATGATGCATGCAACGAGGATGCCTTTAGCTGGAATTTTGGTGATGGTAACACTTCGACAAGTTCTAATCCTTCCCACACCTATTCAACGCCCGGGGTCTATTTCGTTCAAGTGATCGTCACGAACGAATGCGGCGCCGACACCGCCCAGGTGCCGATAAACGTCGTCACCGACCCGGTCGCCGAGGTCAACTGGTCGGAAGAGGACACGACGGTCTGCCTCAACGAGGTTGTGTCACTTGCAGACATTACGTCCACATTCGGCAACACGACGTGGAGCATCACACCTAATGACACGACCCGGTGGATGTTTACCGATACGCTGATGAATGCGAATTCGGACTCCATCGCAATCCGCTTCAAGGCCGTGGGGACATATACAGTCCGCCTCCAGGCGGTGAATGCCTGCGGCACGGACATCTGGGAAGAAGTGATCACTGTCCTTGATGCGCCCACGATGTCCCTTGCGCCCGCCCCGGTTTTCTGCGAGACCAATGCAGTGTATACCCCATCCGTCACGTATACGGG
>CAYMLN010000099.1:0-7476 GCA_964391045.1 uncultured Saprospiraceae bacterium | reverse complement strand
CAGATCCGCCGCCGTTACTCCTTTGCATTACACCTTAACCGTTACACGTTAAACGACCCAAGAGGATCCGCTCGCTGTTTGCCGTTCGCCGTTGTATTTTATCCGCGGGGCAAGCCCCGCAGCGATATTACCCCTTCGTGATTATCCGTTTGCGCACGGCGTAACTGAGCTCACGGAATCTCGATACGCCCACTGCCCACTGCCCACTGCCCACTGCCAATCGCCTTTTGCCTTTTGCCTTTTGCCTTTTGCTGGCAAGCCAGGCGAAGGGATTTCTACGACCCGGGCAAATTATTTGGAATTCATCTACGCATGGATTATATTTAAGACAAGATTGACCGAATGCCTGTGCGCCGAGGGCCAGCAGGTTCGAAAAAATTGCTTCAACACCCCTTTGCTTGCTGATCAACTGGATGATCGCCGCACATGCCTTTCGTATGTGGGGGGATCGGTAATCGCATACGACCAATGATGATGATGTACAACCCACGCCCCCCTTACGCTGCCGGGGAACGACGAACGACCCCCCTTCCGGAATGTGAAGCCCGTGCGCCGGACTAACCGGCATTCCGGCCTGATCCACTGACATTTCCACCACCGCTTTCCAGGTTGTGCCCAGGCACAACCCGCCTCCTCATGCCTGCCGGCAATGGGGCTGGGGATTCCTTTCATCACGAAAAATCACACCACACATGACTACCGCCACAGCGATCCAGACGATCGCGATCCTTCTCGCTTCCTTTTCAGGCCAGGGGTTCCCTGCCCCACATGACAGGTCAGACATGTCTCCGGTCGATGCGCCTGGCGCCAGTCCCGCGACGTTTGCCATGAGTCCGAATGATGACTGCAATGTCGCCCTGGTCGGCAAGGGCAGGGTCATCGACGATATCGGCGGCGGCACCCTGTGCCTCCTGTGCGGCAACCCGGACCTGGCCAATATCCTCGACGGGGACCTCACCAACTATGCGTCGTTCGATGCGACGGTATCGATCTTGTCGGCCACCCCGATCGTGGCCGTGCGCGACATGCGCCAGGCATGGCCCGCGGGACGACGCGTCGGATTCGTGGTGGAACCGGAAGGCGGCCTCCTCGACCTCCATATCATCGACGACCTGCTCCTCCGCACGTATCTCGACGGCAACCTGCAAGAGACGGCCGTGGGCAGCCTGGATATTGAGGTTGAGCTGCTCACGGGCGGCGGACGCCAACAGCGGATCAGTTTCGTCACGACCGAGCCGTTTGATGAGGTCGAACTGGTCGCCGTGTCGACCCTGGGCGGGCTCACCGGCCTCCGCGTCTATTACGCCTACCACGAGCAAGCCTCGGGGTGCGACTATGCGTGTCGCCAGGCCGTGATCGCGGAAAACGGTTTCGCACCGACGTATAATGCCTCCCGTTCCGGCCCGGACGGGCTCTGCCTGTTCTGCGCGCTGGAGAATACGGCAGGTGCGATCACCTCCGATACACTCAATACGTTCGGCAGTGTGACACGCATGAACTTCGGCGTCTCACTCGGGGGTTCCATCGCGTATGCGTACGATCTCGATGATCCGGTCGCGGCGGGGCATGAAGTTGGGTTTGCTGTCGCGTTTACCGGCCTCCTGGGCCTCCTGGATCTCAGTGTGCTCAACAACATTGAGATCCGCACCTACCTGGGGAATACGATCCAGGAGACGATCAACGCGGGCAGCCTGGCGCAGGTTGGCCTGCTCCCGGGATCCGGTGACGTCAACCTGATCAGTTTCTCGACCTCCGCGCCGTTTGACGGCGTCCGCATCCGGGTGACCAAGGGGATCTCCGCGGTCAGCACGGTCCGCATCGTCTTTGGGTTTGTCCGCTACGACACGGATGGCGACGGCATGGTCGATTGCGTAGAGAAATGCCCGGGCGACGATGATCTCCAGGATGCCGACGGGGATGGCCTTCCCGATGCCTGCGACGATCCGGTGTGCCATGTCAATGCCGGCTTTGGCAGCACGGTCTGTCCGCCCGATGCGGAGGCCCAGCTTTCACCCGCCGGCCCGGGGCAATCCTGGGAGGCGCTCCCGGGTAATCCGGCCGCGGCGACCATCGATGACTTCGGCGCGGTCACGGGCATGACCGAAGAAGGCGAATACCGCTTCCGCCTCGTCGAAGGCAGTTGCGCCGACACGGTGACGATCGTTCGCCGAACAGGCAACCTGTCGTTTGACTGCAACGAACCTGTCGTGGGTGATGATGCCGTGATCGTCGAGGACAACCCCTTCGGCGGCATCTGCCTGTTTTGCCAGGCCTCGGGCATCGACAACATCATCGACGGCGACCTGACGAATTACTTCCAGAGCGCCGGCCTTGTCGGGTTGCTCGCCCAATCCTACGTGACCGTCGGCGACACCGGCACCGTGTATCCCGCCGGCACGCGGACAGGATTCGTGATCGGTATCGCCGGCGGGCTGCTCGACCTGACGCTGCTCAACGCGCTCGGCATCCGCACGCGACTCGACGGGGTGGTGCAGGAGACCTTTATTGGCGCCGGCCTGCTCAATGCCAACGTACTGCCGGGGACGGTCGACCAGATTCGCCTCGGCGTCGAGACGACCCAGCCGTTCAACGAGATCGAGATTTTCCAAAACACCGTCCTGGGCGTCGGCTACGTCCTCCGCATCTGGTACGCCTTCACGGAAGATGCGGCGCTGTGCGGCGACGATACGGGATTTGAAGACTGCAACACGGCCCTCGCATTCGACAACCGGTATTGCGGAGAGATCGACTATGCCCGCACGGGCATCACGGGCCTCGCATGTCTCTTGTGCGAGATCTCCAACCTCGGGCATGTGATCGACGGCGATCCCGACAACTTCGCGACGATGTACACCACGCTCGATGCGGCGAATGCCGTGTCGATATCCGTGCGAAACATGGTCGAATTCCCGGCCGGGACATTGGCGGGATTCAAGGTTGGCCAGGCCGCGGCGCTGCTCGACGCGGGTGTGCTGGGCGCGATCCGCCTGCAGACCTATCTCGGCGGCACGCTGCAGGACCAGGTATTCCTCAATGATCCGCTGGTCAGCGTGACACTGCTCGGCGGGAACGAGATCGGGTACGTCTACCTCGCCACGACAGCGCCGTTTGACGAGATCCGCATCAGCCTCCTGGGCCTGGCCGTAGCCCTCACCGAGCTCGATGTGTATCACGCCTTCTTCGCCGTGGACAGCGACGGTGACGGGGTGCTCGATTGTTATGACAAATGCTGCGCAGGCGACGACGGGCTCGACATGGACGGCGACGGCCGGCCGGATGCCTGTGAGGTCCTGACGGACCTGTCCATGACGAAGGTGGGCGATCCGCAGACGTACTCGGCGCCCGGCCAACCGATCACGTACACGATCACGGTGTCGAATACGGGCGATGCGGAGATCGCATCCGTGCAGGTCAGCGATCCCGGCGCCACAACGGGGCCGACATACACGGGCGGCGACGACGGCGATGACCTGCTCGAACCCGGCGAGACCTGGACCTATGCGGCAACTTACGCGGTGACCCAGGCCGACCTGGACAGCGGCGCGTATACCAACACGGCGCAGGTCACCGGCATTGACCTTGACGGACAACCCGTGACGGAATCGGCAAGCGAGACGGTCCTCGCCGACCAGCAACCCGGGCTGGCCCTGCTCAAGACGAGTACGACGACGCCGAATACCTATGACCAGGCCGGCGATGTGCTGACGTATTCGATTGCCGTGACCAACACGGGCAACGTGACGCTCACCAACATTATCATCAGCGATCCTGTCGCCATCGTCACGGGCAGCCCGGTGGATACGCTCGCGCCGGGCGACCAGGGATTTCTCACTGCAACCTACACGGTCACCCAGGCGGACCTCGACCGCGGATTTTTCACGAATACGGCCACCGCGACGGGACAATGGCTCGACGCCGAAGGCGACCCGCAATCCGCACAGGCCATGGACGACGAGACCGTGACGGCCACCCAGGCACCCGACCTGACTGTCGTCAAGACGAGCACCACGGTGCCGAATACCTATGACGAGACAGATGACGTGCTCACGTACACCGTCGCCGTGACCAACACGGGTAATGTGAGCGTATACGACGTGAATGTCACCGACCCCGGCGCGGATCCCGGCAGCATCGCCTATGTGAGCGGGGATGCGGACAATGACCTGATCCTCGACGTCGGAGAGACATGGGTCTTTACGGCCGCGCATACGGTCACGCAGGCCGACCTGGACAACGGATCCTTTACCAATATCGCGACGGCCGACGGTTCAGCAGATACAAACGGGGACGGCGCAGGGGATACACCCGTCTCCGATACCGGGGCAGAAACCGTGTATGCCGTCCAGGATGTGAATCTCGCCGTCGTGAAGACGTCGGTTTTCGATCCGGGCGGCGACGGCGTGGCGACACCGGGCGATGCCATCACCTACACGTATACCGTCACCAATACCGGGCTCGTGACCTTGTATGATGTCAGCGTGGGGGAAAACGCGATCGACTTCACCGGGACGGGCACGCTTCCCGCGCCGGTGTATCAGTCCGGCGGGACGGATGAGGACGGGGAAAACGACCTGCAGGATCTCCTCCCGGGGGCCAGTCTGGCGTGGACGGCGACCTATGCGATCACGCAGGCCGACATTGATGCGGGCGGCGTTACCAACCGCGCGACGGGTTCGGCATCCGATCCGATGGGCGGGGACGTCACGGATGTGTCCGATGACAACAGCACGGACGAAGGAGAAGAAGACCCCACCTTTACCGGCGTTCCGCAAACCCCCGGCATCGCATTGATCAAGCAGGGATCACTCGACCTGGGCATGGACGGCATCGCCTCCGTGAATGACGTGATCACCTATACGTTCACCGCGACGAATACGGGCAATGTCACACTATCGAATGTTGTCATCGATGACGCATTGACGGGATCTGTTGACCTGGCCGTGACGCCGTCGACCCTGGCGCCGGGCCAGACGGGCACGGCGATGGCGACGTATGCGATCACGCAGGCCGACATCGATGCGGGCTTCGTGTCGAACCAGGCCCTGGCGACGGGGGAGTACACGGACGAGGACGGCATGACGCAGGAGGTGGATGATGAATCGGACGACGACAGTCCGCTGGAAGATGATCCGACGATCACGGATGTGGGGCAATCCCCGTCCATCGCGCTGATCAAGCAGGGGGTGCTTGACCTGGGCATGGATGGTGTTGCCTCCGTCGGGGATGTGATCACGTATACGTTTACCGCGACGAACACGGGGAATGTGACCTTATCGAACGTGGTGATCGACGACGCGCTGACCGGATCGGCCGACCTGGCCGTGACACCGTCGACCCTGGCGCCGGGCCAGACGGGCACGGCGATGGCGACGTATGCGATCACGCAGGCCGACATCGATGCGGGCTTCGTGTCGAACCAGGCCCTGGTCACAGGCGAATACACGGACGAGGACGACATGACGCAGGAGGTGTATGATGAATCGGACGACGACAGTCCGCTGGAAGACGATCCGACGATCACGGATGTGGAGCAAAATCCACAGATTGAGCTTGTCAAGTCGGCTGAGCCCCCGGTTTATTTTTCCGCGGGCGACCTGATTACGTATACGTTTACCGTCGCGAATACCGGAAACGTAACCATTAGCGGACTGGAGATCGATGACCCGCTCATCGGGGTAGTTGACCTTGTGGTGTTCCCGTCCCCCCTGGCTCCGGGGGCTTCGGGATTCGCAATGGCCACCTACACCGTCATGCCTGCCGATGTACAGGCCGGCCAGTTTGCCAACACGGCGCTGGCGACAGGTATCGCGCCTGACATGTCGTTGGTCTCGGACGAAGACGACGAGACGATCACCCTCTTTAATCTTCCGCCTTTCCTGACCTGTCCGGCGCCATCGACCTTGCCGGCGGCCGTGGGTCAATGTGACCGGATCGTTATGGGCCTGGAAGCCGCGTTCTCGGACCCGAATGGCAACGTGGTAACGCTGACCTGGGTCATGAACGGCGCGACCATGGACATGTCGCCGCTGACCGGGATCAACCAGCTCGACAGCCATGTGTTCAACGTCGGGATCACGACTGTGACCTACACCGTGTGGGATGGCCAGGGCGCTTCCGCGACATGCGCCTTCACCGTCACGATCGTCGATGACCAGCCGCCAGTGTTGTCGTGCCCGTCGTCAGCGACCCTGCAATGTGCGGACGACCTCCCGTCGCCTTTGTCGACCTTCGGCGCCCTGGTGCAGGCCGGCGGCATGGCGACCGACAATTGCGGCATCGTCGCCGGTTCGCTGGTATGGCTCGGCGATCTCTCCGACGGAAATACATGTCCGGAGTCGATTACGCGGACCTATCGGATATCCGACACGTACGGCAACACCTCGACCTGTGCGCAGGTCTTCACGATACACGATACGGTCGATCCGGTGATCGCTTGTCCGCCATCGCCCCAGTCACGAGTCCTGGCACTCAATGAGACGAGTTATACGGCTTCCGGTGGCGAATTCGATCCGCACGCGCTGGACGACAATTGCGGCGACGTCGTCGCGACCAACAATCTCACGGGGACGGGCTCGCTTGACGGATATTTGTTCTCCATTGGAGAGACGCTTGTGGTGTGGACCGCCACGGACGAATGCGGTAATTCGGCGACGTGTTCGCTAACCGTCCAGGTCAGCCCGTACCTCTGCCTGGATCTTGACGTGCAGGTCTACCTCGAGGGCGGCGCGATTTTCACGGATGGTTCGCCGAACTATGTCGTGCCCATGCGAACGTCCCTCAATGATGGGCGGCTCCTGCCCGGCCAGGCCTTCGGCGATCCGTTCCAGGGCGTTCATTACACCCCGGGCGGACAACCGTACCACGTGGCGCCCTGGCTGTATACAGGCAACGAAGGCGACCTGTTTGATTCCGGAGGCGACCCGGGGCAAGGCGATGCGGGCTATCCGACCACAGCGGTCGACTGGGTGCTGGTCAGCCTCCGTCCCGCCGCGGACGCGACGCCGGTATGCATGGCGGCCGCCCTCCTCCACGCGGACGGCACCATCGAATTGGTCGAACCGTTCGATTGCTGCGACCAGGATGTGACGCAGGCCTATTACGTTGTGATCGAGCATCGCAATCACCTCATCGTCATGTCTCACCTGCCTGTCGCACCGGAACCGTCCACAGGGATCATCACCTATGATTTTCGGGTACAACAGAGCTACATCGACGATCCCAACGGTTTCGGGTTCTACGTGGGGCAGAAGGTCATTGCGTCCGGTGTATTTGCCATGTACGGCGCCAATAGCGACCAGCAGGCAACGGCGGATTCGGATACGGATATCAACCTCGGCGACCGCATCACCTGGGAGGCGGACAACGGCGTCTTTGGCGAGTATCTCTATGGCGACCACAACCTCAACGGCGACGTCAACTTCAATGATCATGTGATCCAGGAGCGCAACAATGGTGTTTATTCAAGCGTCCCACGAT
>CAYMLN010000098.1:1326-7488 GCA_964391045.1 uncultured Saprospiraceae bacterium | reverse complement strand
GCGGGCGAGTTCCATGATGATGACGCGCATGTACTGGGCGCGCTTCGGGATCTCGACGCCGATGAGCTTCTCGACCGTCATGTGCCAGCCCATGTTGTTGATGGGCGACGAGCAGTAGTTGAGGCGGTCGGTGAGCGGGGTGATCTGGTAATAAGGCCGCCGCTCGGCGATCTTCTCGAACGCGCGGTGGATGTAGCCGACGGTTTGCTCGGAATCGACGACGATCTCGCCGTCCATCGTGAGCACGTTCTGGAAGATCCCGTGCGTCGCCGGGTGGGTCGGCCCGAGGTTGAGTGTCGTGTATTGCGTGTGCGGATCCTCCGGTTTTACCGGATGGGTCGTCGTCCCGTAGGGAATGGTATGCAGGTTGTCGTCCTTCATGCGTGCGGGCCCGGGATTAGCGTCCGAAGTATTGATCCTCCTTGTCGGTGCGCGTGGCGTCCTCCAGCGGGTATTCCTTGCGCAGCGGGAAATAATCCATCTCGTCGGCGTTGAGGATGCGCCGCAGGTCGGGGTGGCCGGTGAAGATCACGCCGTAGAAATCGTACGTCTCGCGTTCCATCCAGTTGGCCGACGCGTACAGTCCGCTGACCGTCGGCACTTCCGGCTTGTCGACCGGGACATGTGTCTTGATTCGCAGGCGGATGTTGTTTTCCAGGCTGTGGAGGTGGTAGATGACGCACAGCTCCTCGCCCGGCAGGTCGGGATAGTGGCTGCCGCAGATGTCGGTCAGGAAGCGGAACCGAAGGATGGAGTCCTCGTGCAACTTCCGGAGGATGGCGGGCACGGCGGCGGGCTCGACGGTGATCGTGAGCAGGTCGTAGGGCGCCTCGGCGTGGCGGATCGCCGCGTCAAAGTCAGCGCGCAGGCGTTCCAGCAGGAACTCGTTCGAGATCTCGGCCATCGTTTATTCGATTCCGTATGAGGCGAGGAGGGCCTTGTACTCCGGCATGTGCCGGCGGCGCAAGGGTTCGTTCTTGACGAGCTCCTGGATCTTGAGGATGCCGTCGATGATCTGTTCCGGCCGGGGCGGGCAACCCGGGACGTAGACGTCGACCGGGATCACCTTGTCGATGCCCTGGAGGACGGAATAGGTGTCGAAGATGCCGCCGCTCGACGCGCAGGCGCCGACGGAGAGGACCCAGCGGGGCTCGGCCATCTGGAGGTAGACCTTCTTGAGCACCGGGCCCATTTTCTTGGCGATCGTGCCGGCGACGATGAGGAGGTCGGCCTGGCGGGGGGAGAAGCTCATGCGCTCGGAACCGAAGCGGGCCAGGTCGTAGTTGGAGCCCATCGTGGCCATGAACTCGATGCCGCAGCACGAGGTGGCGAAGGGCAGGGGCCACAGGGAGTTGGCCCGGGCGAGGCCGATCACCTTGTCGACGGACGTGGCGAAATACCCCTCTCCGGTCAACCCGGGCGGGGCTTCGGCAACTTGGATTTCTTTGGACATGTCCCGTTGATTTGGTGTGACGGCAATAAAACAATCAGGCGTGCGGAAGGATCACTCCCATTTCAGCCCGCCTTTCTTGATGATGTAGAAGAAGCCGAGCAGCACCGTGCCGATGAAGAGCATCATCTCCACCATGCCCAGCACGCCGAGCGCCTCGAAATTGACCGCCCACGGGTACATGAACACGATCTCCACGTCAAACAGCACGAACAGGATGGCGGTCAGGAAATACTTGATGGAAAAGGGAATGCGGGCGTTGCCGATGCTGTCGATGCCGCTTTCGAACGGCTGGAGCTTCTCGCTGGTCTTGCGGACAGGGCCCAGCTTGTGGGTCGCGACCATGGTCACGATCACGAATCCGGCGGCGACCGCGAATTGGATCAGGATGGCGATATAGTCGATCTGTCCGCTCATGGCTTCCCTTTCGGGCTGCGAAATTAACGATTACCCGGCACGTCTAACCGGGAAATGCGGGCGTTTGTTCAGCCCCGCCGGCCGTTCCGGCGGCCTCCTTCTTTTATTCTCCGATGCCTAAAATGTACGGAATTTCTGACGGCTTATTGATGCGGTTTGGCAATGGGATTTCGTGTGCATGGGTCGTACCTACGGCACTCCGATTCGTTTCGTCTCCATACGCCGGGTTGGAACCCGGCGCCAGGATATGGCCTGGCCTGGTTTTCATTAGAACGCGCACAGTACAAAGAACCCAAGAGATAGTCTGTAGGAGCCGCGGGGGTGTGTAATATGTAACGGTTAATGTGTATTACAGTGTATCCTCTGCCGTGACGGTCGACAACATCCGATCCCGAAGTTCCTTTGCATTACACCTTACACGTTACACCTTACACGACTCCTGTTCTTGCCACAGAACCAAAGGGAATGTAATGGCGTAGCCATGGGCACTGAACTAGCGCCGGGTTTCAACCCGGCGTAGGCGAGACAGTGGAGATCGGAGCGCCGTAGGTGCGCGCCATGGAGGGGTCACGATGCTGGTGGAATCCCTTATCCGATGGTGTTATTCATGTATCGTACCTACGGCACTCCGATTCGTTGCGTCCCCGTACGCCGGGTTGAAACCCGGCGCTAGGATATGGCCTTGCCTGTTTTCATTAGAACGCGCACAGTACAAAGAACCCAAGAGATAGTCTGTAGGAGCCGCGGGGGTGTGTAATATGTAACGGTTAATGTGTATTACAGTGTATCCTCTGCCGTGACGGTCGACAACATCCGATCCCGAAGTTCCTTTGCATTACACCTTACACGTTACACCTTACACGACTCCTGTTCTTGCCACAGAACCAAAGGGAATGTAATGGCGTAGCCATGGGCACTGAACTAGCGCCGGGTTTCAACCCGGCGTAGGCGAGACAGTGGAGATCGGAGCGCCGTAGGTGCGCGCCATGGAGGGGTCACGATGCTGGTGGAATCCCTTATCCGATGGTGTTATTCATGTATCGTACCTACGGCACTCCGATTCGTTGCGTCCCGTTACGCCGGGTTGAAACCCGGCGCTAGGATATGGCCCGGTCCTCCGGACCTTGCATTGTACTGGGCATCGTGACGTCAAGTAGATTTGCGGCGTGGAACGATATGTCCAGGTCCTGCGGATTTGCATTATGCGGAGCATCATCACGTCAAGTGGATTTGCGGCGTGGAACGGTATGGCCCGGTCCATTCTCGAAATTTAGTTTTCAACGCTCCTGATGAACGCTGGTCTCGCGTTTTGGAGCGCTGGGGCGTTTAATGTGTAACGGTTAATGTGTAAAACCGGGTATCCCTTCGCATGAGTATGTTCTTCATCGTGCCCTGCATTTCCTATGCATTACACCTTACACGTTACACATTACACAGCCCTAGCTTGCCTCAAAGCGCCCAGGAAAACCCAAACGTATAATTCCTCCCCTGCATCCTATACCGCTCGATCTCCTCATACTGCGCGTAACCCAGGTTCTCGACGCGGGCGTTGACGGAGAATTTCGGCGTGAAGGCGTAATCGAAGCGGGCGTTGAACAGGATGTACCCGTCGGGCTCGCTGCCGGGATAGATGAAGACCTCCTCGAGGCGGCTGCGGGACCGGGCATCGAGCTGGAGGCGGGCCTTCTTGTGCGTGAGGCCGAGAACGCAGTACGTCGTGTGCCGCGGCTTGTAGGCCAGGGCATCGTCGATCGCTTCCGGGGAGACGTCGCGCGCATCGAGGAAGGTGTAACCGGCCGAGATCGTGGCCCACGAGAACGGCGCGTAATCCAGGCCGATCTCGACGCCCTGCATGATGGCCTGGTTGAGGTTGATGACCTCGAAAAGGAAGTCCCCGTCGGGTGACGGGAGCTGCCGGTAGGAGATGAGGTCCTTGTAATTGTTGTAGTAGAGGGCCACGTCCCAGCGCAACTTGCGGCCGAGATTGAATTTCGAGCCGACCTCCATGCTGAGGGTGAGCTTCTCGGCCCGGAGGTCCGGACTGGGCCGGAAGGACAGGCCGCCGCCCTGCTCGAACTTGGTAAAACGCTCGGCAATCGACGGGTTGCGGTAGGCGCGGGCTACGAGCATGCGGAAGGAGGTCCGCTCGTCGAGTTGGTAGACGGCCGCGATCTTCGGGTTGATGTTGGCCTCCATGAAGGTGCCGACGATCTTGTAGTAATCGTAGCGGACACCGCCGGTGACGATGAGCCGTTCTCCGACGTTGACCTGGTCCTGGATATAGATGCCCGCGTTCCACGCCTTGTGGATGCCATAGAGCACGGTGTCGGGCTGGCCGTTGACATAATCGTAGAAGAGCTCGACGCCGCCGATGAGGTAGTGGTCATCGCCGATGCTCAGGTCCGCCTGCGTGGACAGTCCCGTTCGGTTGGCGATCACGTTCGATTCCGCGACGTACTGCTTGCCGAAGTTCACGTTGGTCGAGTCGTTTTCCGGATCGCCGTCGAAGACGAAGTCGGAGAGGGCTGAATAATAATAGAACCGCGTCGTGTACTTGACCCGGCTGTGCGCGAAGGCCTGGTAGTTGAGGTCGACGTTCCACTCCCGCCGGTGCTGGCTGTCGTCGAGGCGGAAGTCGGCCGCGTCGTAGGGCCGCGTGAAGCTGAGCCACGTGGCCGGCGTCTCGTTGAACATGTTGTTGTACATCGCCGAGAACGTCAGGATGCGGTTGGCCGAGAATTCGTACCGCATCTTGGCGTAGCCGTTGTACAGGGTAAAACCGCTCTGGTCGCGGTGTCCGGTGTTCGTCTTGGCCGACCCGTTGAGCAGGTAGCTCAGCTTGCCTTCGCGGCAACTGTGCACGAGGTCGGTGCCGTAGAAATAGCCGATGCGCTCGTATTGGGTATAGGCCGGCGCTTTCTCATAAAAGCCGCCGTATCCGCTCACGAAGGTGCTCGCGATCGTATCCGGATTCCGCGTGATGACGTTGACGATGCCGCCCATCGCGCTGGAGCCGAAGAGCGACGAATACGCGCCCTTGATGACCTCGATGCGTTCGATGGCGCCGAGGGGTACGAGGTTCCACAGCGCGCCGCCGGATTCGGGCGTGATGGCCGGGCGTCCGTCGAGGAGGAGCAGGACGCGGTTGCCGATGCCGCCCCCGGCCGTCTCGGATGCGCCGCGAATAGAAAGCGATTGTGTATTGGCCCCGCCAGATCGGATCGCGACGACGCCATTCATATTGTTGAACGCCTCGTCGAACGTCCGCGTGCCATAGCCTTGCAATTGCGGGCGGGTGACCAGGCCGACGCTCGCGGGAGCCAGATGCAGGCTCTGCGAGCGCCGGGCGGCCGAGACCACCACCTCGCGGGTCAGGTAGTTTTCGGGAACCATCCTGACCTCCAGCGGACCGGAGGAGTCGGTGACGGAATCCATGTCCAGGCTTTGGAACCCGATCATGGAAAACCGAAGGTGGTAGCTGTCTTGTTGGAGGTCCTTGATGACGAAGTGACCCGCGTGGTCGCTCGTCGTGCCCAGGTAGGGATCAAGGCTGTAGAGGATATTCACATAAGAGAGGCCTTCCCCCGATTCGGCATCGACCACGCGGCCCTGGATGTTCCATTGGGCGGTAAGCGATGCGGAGCCGGAGAGAAGGCCCAGCCAAAAAACAAAAACCAAAGATCTTCTTAATACCACAGGTTGACGAAGCTGAAGTCCGCCCGGAAGTTGAGCTCTACCTCGTCGCCGGCGGCCACGGTGATCGTGGACGGCGCGGGATAGTCAAGGATGGTCATGAATGTCGGTCCCGCCGGAATCCGGATCTTGACGCCATGGCTGACCTGAAGGGGATTGGTCCAGTGCACACCCAGGGTAGCCGTCTTCAGGCTGGGATTCGTGACAAAGTCATGCCGGAATCCCACGGCCAGTGCGGAGTATTCGCCCGGTTCGACCTCGATGGAGTAGTGATATTCCGTTTGGCCGGCAACATATTCCAGGATGACGGGGTCCTGCGCGTTGTAAGGCGCCCCGATGGCAAAACGTCCACCCGGTACGCCCGGGCCATAGAACTCATCCGGTACCTCACCCCAGCCGGCGCCTTGCGGCGGAGGGGCGAGATTGAATTTCGGGAAGATGGTCACCTGCACCTCGCCGCTGTCCCGCCAGGTCGCCCAGTCCTGGAGGCCGTCCATCTGGATGGTGCCGTGGATACGGGCGGTGGTGGGCTCCTCGTCGTCGTCGCAGGAGGCCAGGAACATGGCCGGGAGGAGGGCCAGGAGCATGATTTTCAGGGAGAA
>CAYMLN010000098.1:0-1316 GCA_964391045.1 uncultured Saprospiraceae bacterium | reverse complement strand
AAAGGAACCGGGGTTTCGGGGTAAAAAATACCCGAAGGCGGGGAAAGAATAACGGGGAAGGCCAAGAGTCTATTTGCCGGACATAAGGCTCCGTTTTGGGCCAACGGTGAACGGCCAACGGTAAACGGACCCTGTGAACGGCCAACGGATAACGGTCAACGGTAAACGGACCGGTCAAGAGATTTGGATCGCCGGACTTGCGTTTTGGGATAGTGGTTGTGGATGGCGAATTTATGCATCCACCGTCCGCTGCGGATTGGTCTTGTACTGCCCCTTGCTCTTGCGGATGTTGACCGCGACGACCTTGTACTCGGGGCACATGGCCTCGCTGTCGCTCACGCTTGACGTCAGGTCGTTCATCCGGACCTCGGGGAAGTGGAAGGTGGAGGAGAGGACCCCCGGCCGCACTTCGTCCGTGATCCGCGCCTTGATGTCGATCTTGCCGCGCGGGCTGATCACACACACCATGTCGCCTTCGCGGATGAGATGCCGCTCGGCATCCTCCGGATGGATAAGCAGGACGTCGTCCGTGAGGATCTCGACGTTGCCCGTCCGGCGCGTCATCGTGCCGCAGTTGTAATGCTCGAGCTCGCGGTTGGTCGTCAGGATGTAGGGGAAGTCCCGGCCATGATTGAGGATCTCCTCGGTCTCGCGCCAGGTAGCCACTTCGAATTTGCCTTTTCCGCGTTTGAACTCGCCGATGTGGAGCACTTCGGTGTCCGTGCCGTCCGGCAGCACGGGCCACTGCTTGCCGTTGTCGCCGAGCTCATCCCACTTGACGCCGGCGAAGAAGGGCACGATCTGTGAAATTTCTTCAAGCAGCGTCTTGGGATCGTATGCGGCTTGGTCGTAGCCCATCTTGTTCATGATCTCGGCGATGATCTGGCCGTCGGGCTTCGTGCCCGGCAATGGCGGCACCACGGCCTGAACGCGCTGGATGCGCCGCTCCCCGTTGGTGAAGGTCCCGCTCTTCTCGAGGAAGGACGAAGCGGGCAGCACGACATGCGCCAGCTTGGCGGTCTCGGTCATGAAGATCTCCTGTACGACGAGCAGGTCGAGGCTCGTCAGGGCCTTGACGACATGCTGCGTATTTGGGTCGGTCTGGGCGTTGTCCTCGCCCATCAGCCACAGGGCCTTGAGCTTGCCTTCGAGCGCCGCGTCATACATCTGCGGGATCTTCAGGCCGATGTGCATCGGCAACTTCGCGTTGTAGAAGGCCTCGTATTTCGCGTGGATCTTGGGGTCGGTGACGTCGAGGTATCCGGCGCCCTGGTGGGGCTGGCAGCCCATGTCGGCCGCGCCCTGCACGTTGTTCT
>CAYMLN010000097.1:0-7544 GCA_964391045.1 uncultured Saprospiraceae bacterium | reverse complement strand
CCGACGGTGGTGGACAGCGACGGCGACGGTGTGCGCGACGGGGACGAGGACCTCTACGTGGTGATGGGCGGCAGCTTCGAAGGCGACGTCTATCAAAACCTCATGTTCGCCAACCCGGGCCATCCGGGTCACCATTGGCTGGTCCTGCGGCTCGAGGGCCGGGAGGCCAACCGCCTGGCCATCGGTGCACAAATCCAGGTTGACGTGGAAACAGGCAGTACGGTGCGCACGATCCATCATATGGTCACCACCGGCACAAGCTTCGGCGGCAACAGCCTGCAGGCGGAGATCGGCCTGGGACCGGCTACCGCCATCCGCGAGGTGCGGATCGCCTGGCCCTCCCGCACCCAAACACACCAACGTCTCCAGGGCATTTCCCCCGACAAGGCCTACCTCGTGGTCCAGGGACAACCCGCCCGGGAGGTCGAATACGGCGCGACCCCGTTTCGCCCCGGCACACCATCAGCACACCACCATTGACCCACCACATGAAATTCAATGAACTCAAGGCCTGGCTCCTCCGGCGCATCGAACGCGAGTGGCCCCGGTTGTGGACCTACCACAGTCCGGGTCACGTGCGGGATGTCTACACCGCCGCCAAGTGGTACGCCCGGCAGGAAGGCATCAGTGAGATGGAGGAAAAACTCGTCCTCACGGCCGCGCTGTATCACGATTCCGGCTTCATGATCGCACCAGACAACCACGAGATGCGTTCCTGTAAGCTGGCCCGGGCCGAACTGCCCGAATTCGAGTATTCGCACGACGAGATCGAGCACATCTGCGAGATGATCATGGCGACGCGCATCCCCCAGAATCCGCTTGACCGCCTGGCCGAGATCCTCTGCGATGCCGACCTCGATTACCTGGGCCGCGAAGATTACTTTGCCATCTCCGCCACCCTCTTCGAGGAATTCAAGATGCAGGGCATCGTCGAATCCGAAGCCGAATGGCTGGCCCTGCAAGTCCGGTTCCTGGAGACCCATCACTACCATACGCGCACCGCGCGCCTGCACCGCAACGAAACCAAGAAGAACGTGCTGGAAATCCTGCGCCGACAACTTAACACCCGACCGCTCGACCCATGAGTACGACCACTCCCCCGCCGACCCTTGGCCAACACCTCCGTGACTTCGGCTTCATCGCCCTTGGCATCCTGTCCTTCACGTACGGCCTCAACGCCCTCCTGATCCCCAACCATTTCCTGGACGGCGGCGTGACCGGGATCGCCCTGTTCATCCATGAAAAGCTGCACTGGAACATTGCCGCCCTGCTGATCGTGGCCAACATCCCGTTCGTGATCTTCGGCGCGCGGCTCATCGGCCGCGATTTCGCCATCCGGACGTCGGTCGCCCTGGTCGCATTGGCCGCATCCCTGACCTTCCTCAAGTTCGGGGACATGCACGTCGACAACGACATCCTCGTGGCCATCTTCGGCGGCCTGTTTATCGGCCTGGGCATCGGGCTCGGCATGCACGGCGGCGCCGCGCTCGACGGGATCGAGATCCTCGCCGCCTTCACCTGGCGGAAGATCGGCTTCTCGCTGAGCGAGATCCTCCTCGGCCTGAATGCCGTCATCTTCCTCTTCGCCGGCTTCTTTATCAGTTGGGAAACGGCCTTCCTCTCGATGCTCACCTACTTCGTCGCGACCAAGACCATCGACTACGTGATCGAGGGCATCGATGAGTATACCGGCATTACCATCATCTCCGCCGGCATGAGCGAGACGATCAAGGAATTCCTGGTCGAGCAGATGGGCAAGGGCATCACGGTCTACAAGGGCGAACGCGGGTTCATGAAGGGCCACATCCAGGAAAGCACGGATTGCGATATCATCTTCACCGTCGTCAACCGCCTCGAAGTGCGCGGCATCAAGGACAAGATCAACGCGATCGACGCCCGCGCCTTTATTTTTGCCTCATCCGTCAAGGAAACCGCCGGGGGAATCCTCAAGCTCCGGCGGGCAAAACACTGATCTCGCTTGGCCCTTACGCATACTCCTACATCAACCCCACAACCTCCGGCCCGACACCGCCGATCGCCCCTCCCGGGCCTCCTGCTGTCCGCCGCAATGCTGTTGGCCGCATGCGCCAAGGCCCCGGAGGCCGGGGATGCCGCAGCTTTCGAACCGACGCCGATCGCTTTCCGGCAGCATGCCGCAGCGGAGACGGGCGTCGACTTCAACAACGCGATCAACGAGGAAGGGCGGATCAACATCTTCACCTGGCACTTCTTCTACAACGGCGGCGGCGTGGCGGCCGGGGACATCAACAATGACGGCCTGCCCGACCTTTATTTCACGGGAACGCTCACGCCTGACCGGCTGTATCTCAACAAGGGCAACTTCACCTTCGAGGATATCACGTCGACGGCCGGCATTCGGCCCGAGGTGTACTCGAGCGGTGTGACCATGGCCGACGTCAACGCGGACGGATGGCTCGACATCTACGTCTGCAAGATCTCCCCCACGGGCAATCCCGACTACAACCGGAACAAGCTGTACATCAACCAGGGCGACAATCGCTTCCGCGAGATGGCCGGCGACTACGGGCTCGACGACACGGGGTTCAGCGTCCAGTCGACGTTCTTCGACATCGACAACGACGGCGACCTCGACATGTATCTCGTCAACCAGCCCTTCGATGAATTCGCGCGGCTCGTCAACCAGCCCGATGTCGTCGCCCGCTACCCCGAGACCGACCGGCTCTATGTCAACGACAACGGCTATTTCCGCGATGTAACAAACGAGATGGGCCTGGCAAATGCCCGCTACGGGCTCAACGTGTCCCTCGCCGACTTCGACCGCAACGGCTGGACGGACATGTACGTGTGCAATGACTATCACCACGCCGACCATCTCTACATGAATGACGGCGGCCATTTCGCCGACCGGCTGGCCGAGCGCACCGGACACATCTCCTTCTACAGCATGGGCTCGGATGCCGGCGACATCAACGCGGACGGCTGGCCCGACTTGTTCACCCTCGACATGGCCTTCGAGGATCATTACCGGTCGAAGACCAACATGGGCTCGATGAACCCGGAACGGTTCTGGGCCCTCGTCGCCAACGGCCAGCACTACCAGTACATGCAAAATGCCCTGCAGGTCAACATGGGCGACGGCTACTTCAGCGAATCGGCACAACTCGCCGGACTTTCCAAGACCGACTGGAGCTATTCGACGCTCTTCGCCGACCTCAATGACGACAGTCGCCCCGACATCCTGGTCACCAACGGCATCCTTCGCGACCTGCAGAACAACGATTTCAACCAGATGGTCAAGGACCGGTACCAGGGCATGGTCGGGCCGCAAAATTTCCTCGAGGTCCTCCATAGCCTGCCCTCCCAGCCCATTCACAACCTGGTCTTCCAAAACGAAGGCGACCTTCGCTTCTCGAAAGTGCGGCCCGAGGACGGATTCCGGGACCCCAGTTTCTCCCACGGCATGGCCTATGCCGACCTCGACGGGGACGGACGCCTGGATGTCGTGGTCAACAACATGAATGCGCCGGCGACGATCCTGGAGAATACCACGCCGACCGACAACAGTCATTATATCAACATCCGCCTGCAGGGCCCGGGCAAAAATCGGAATGGACTGGGCCTCACGGTCGTCGTCTACGCGAACGGCCGCGCGCAGGCCAACACCATGCAAACCACGCGGGGCTACTTCTCCTCGGTCGAACCCCAAATCCATGTTGGCCTCGGTCGTGCTCCTGTCGTGGATTCGATCCATGTCATCTGGAACCACAAGGCGATGACTGTCCTCAGGGACGTCAAGGCAAACCAAACCCTCACGATCGGGCACGATGCGGTGACCAAGACCCCCTACCGCCGGCCAGCTGCCGATCCCGGCCCCTGGCAGGTTGCCGAAGCGCCGGACTTCCGCCATGTCGAACGTTTCTACGACGATTACCGGCAGCAGGTCCTCCTGCCGTACAAGCTCTCGCAGCAGGGCCCCTTCCTGGCCACCGGTGATGTCAACGGCGATGGCGTGGACGATGTCTACGTTGGCGGCGCCGCGGGGCAACCAGGCGCGTTGTTTGCGGGGAGCCGTTCAGGCACATTTACCCTGATGCCCCAAGCGACTTTTAACGCCGATGCCGCCTGCGAGGACCAACAAGCTGTCTTTGCAGACGTTGACGGCGACGGAGATCTCGACCTTGTCGTGACATCGGGCAGCAACGAGTTCGCGTCCGGCGCCGTGGAACTTCGGGTACGCTTGTACATCAACGACGGACGGGGCACGATGACGGCGGCAACGACCGGGGCCCTGCCGGATGCGCGCATCAACGGCCAGTGCATTCGCGCCCTCGATGTTGACAAGGACAACGACATTGACCTTATCGTTTTCGGCCGACTGGTCGGCAACCAGTACGGCCGGCATCCGCAGTCGGCGCTGTGGCTCAACGATGGCGGCCGTTTCACGGACGCGACAGCGACCCATGCGCCATTCCTCCAGGATTTCGGCATGGTGACTGACGCGGCGGTCTTCGACGCCGATGCCGACGGCGATCCGGATATGCTTGTCGCGGGCGAATGGATGATCCCGACCTTGCTGATCAATGACGGTCGCGGCGTATTCAGCACAGACGCAGTCGACGAGGCCGGTTCCGGCCTTTGGTGGACCGTGGAGCCGGGCGACATGGACGGGGACGGCGACACCGATTTCCTGTTGGGCAACCTCGGATGGAATTCCAAGTTCGGCGGCCGGAACGGGGCCGCGCTGGAGATCTACAGCGGCGATCTCGACAGCAACGGCGATTACGACGTCGTCCTGGCTGTCGACAAGAAAGACAAGGTCCTTCCCGTGCGCGGCCGCGAATGCTCTTCGCAGGAAATGCCATTCATCCTTGACAAATTCCCGACGTACGAGAGCTACGCCAAGGCGGAGCTGGACGATATCTACTCGCCTGGCATGCTCGAGCATTCCGCGCATGATAAGATCAGTACACTGGGCAGTTGCTATCTCGAAAATGCAGGTGGCGGCGCATTCATCCGCCATGACCTGCCGCTGGCCTGCCAGGCCGGGCCGGCCAAGGCCTTCGCGGTGACGGATGTGAACGGGGACGGACGAATGGATTTCATCTACGCGGGTAACCACTACCCGGCGGAAGTGGAGACCGCGCGCTACGACGGCCTTTATCCGGGCATCGCCTATGGTGAAGGCAACGGCAAATTCACCTGTACGCCTTTGTCTCCCGGCATGCTTGGGTATCCGGCCGATTACAGGGATGTCGTCATCCTTCCGCAACAGACAGGGCATACCCTGGTTTTATTTACGGTTAATCACGGCCCGCTGCGGGCCCTGTCTTTCGCTACGCGCAATGACCGCCTTCCTCAATAATCAAGCGCAACATCCGCTTGCCGTTTGCCTTCCACGCAAAAGACGGACATCAGATTTGCCTATCTTTAAAAAACGACCTGCTGCATGATGATGATCCGGCCTTCATCAACACGCTTTATCATGCGCATCATGAGCGCCTTGCTCCTGTTGGCGGTGTGGGGCGATACGGGACTTTCCGCCCAGCTGACCATCCGGATCGTCGAATGGCCGGCATTCCCGCCGCCATATGACAAGATCCACATCGCCGGGAATTTCAACGGGTGGAATCCGGGAAATCCCGCCTATGAACTGAACCTGCTGCAAAACGACCAATACTCGATCACGTTCGATCCGCCTGCAGGCCAATTGGAATTCAAATTTACCCGCGGCAACTGGGAGACGGTCGAGAGCCTGGCCAATGGCGGGTTCCGGCCAAACCGCACGTACACCTATGACGGCAACCCGAAGACGCTGAACCTCACTGTCGACGGATGGGCCGACCTCAGTGGCATCGAGCACACGGCGGAGCCCAACGTATTCGTCATGGACGACGACTTCTACATGCCGCAGCTGAACGACAACCGGCGGATCTGGATTTGCCTGCCGAAGGATTACGAAACGTCCGCCAAGCGCTACCCTGTCCTGTACATGCAGGACGGCCAGAATCTCTTCGACCGTGCCCTCGCATTCGCGGGCGAATGGGAGATCGACGAATCCATGAACGAGCTGTTCGACATGGGGGATTACGGCGCGATCATCATCGGGATCGAGAACGGCGGCAGTGCGCGCATCGATGAGTACACGCCCTGGGTGCATCCGGTGTACGGTGGCGGAGACGGCGAGCTGTACGCCGACTTCCTGGCCGAGACCCTGAAACCCTGGGTCGACACCCATTACCGCACCCGGACCGAGCCTGCATTCACCGGAGTCGGTGGCAGTTCGCTGGGCGGCCTCATTGCGATGTACACGGCGGTCGAACACCAGGACATCTTCGGCAAGGCCCTCGTTTTCTCTCCGTCGTTCTGGTTCTCCGACTCCGCGTACGTCCATGTGGAAGATCGTGGCGTACCGGCCGACTTGCGGATCATCATGGCTGCCGGGACATCGGAGAGCGCGGGCATGATCCCTGACATGCAAGCGATGTACGACTTGCTCATCGAAGAAGGCGCCGATCCTGCCCAGCTCTTGCTCCAGGCCGATCCGGACGGAAGTCACAGTGAAACGTATTGGTCTCACATATACCCGGATGCCTATGCCTGGTTGTTTGAACAGGCGGTCGCGGTCCACAGCCCCCAAGGCCCGCGGTTCGGCCGTGCTTTTCCGAATCCGGCAGGAGATACGGTCGTGTTGGACCTTTTGCCCGGTGCGCTGAAGCGCATCGAGGCGTGCACGCCCCTTGGGCAATGGGTCGAAGTCGTGCTGGCCCCGGGAGGACAGCTGGATGTATCCGAATGGGCAACCGGGATCTATTTCGTCCAGGTGTGGTACGGCGACCGCGCGCAACCGGACCTGTTCCGCATCGTGCGCCGGTAAGGCGCCGGATTGGAAAAATTGCCGGATATTGCCGGCACAACCTTTTCCCGAGGCATGGAGTCTTTGTACGAGTTTGATTGGCATTCCCTGCTGCAGCCGCAGTGGTATGTGGCGCATGGCGGCATGTGGATCATCATGTTGATCGTATTTGCCGAGACCGGGCTCTTCATGGGTTTCTTCCTGCCCGGGGACTCGCTCCTCTTCGTCGCCGGGATCATGTGGCGGGAACTCGAGGTCGGGTTCTTCAACGTGCCCTTCCCGTTCCTGATGGTCCTGATATCCGTTTGTGCGATCCTGGGAAACTCTGTCGGGTACTGGTTCGGACGCAAGATCGGCCCGGCCATGTACACCTGGAAGGACCGGTGGTACTTCAAGCAGAAGTACCTCCAGCAGGCACGGGTGTTCTATGAAGAGCATGGTGCGGGCGCGATCTTCCTCGCGCGCTTCCTGCCCTTCGTGCGCACCTTCGCCCCCATCGTCGCGGGTATCGTCCAAATGGACAAGAAGAAATTCGGCTTTATCTCGACGGTGAGTGCATTCGTCTGGGTGTTCAGCATGATGCTTGCGGGGCGGTACCTCCACCAGTTCCTTCTCCAGCAATTTGGCTACGACCTCACCGAGGACCTCGAACTCATCGTGGTCGGCATCATTGTGGTGTCCGTGCTGCCCATCGTCTACAAGATGCTGC
>CAYMLN010000096.1:0-7561 GCA_964391045.1 uncultured Saprospiraceae bacterium | reverse complement strand
CACGTGGATGTTCTTGAGGTGCACGCGCGCGCCGACCTCGTCGAGGACGTCGATCGCCTTGTCGGGCAGGAAGCGGTCGGAGATGTACCGGTCGCTCAGCTTGACGCAGGCCTTGATCGCCTCGTCGGAGTAGGACACGTTATGGAAGTCCTCGTATTTCGGCTTGATGTTGTGCAGGATGTGCTCGGCTTCCTCGGCGGACGGCGGGTCGACCAGCACTTTCTGGAAGCGGCGGTCGAGTGCCCCGTCTTTCTCGATGTGTTGGCGGTACTCGTCGAGCGTCGATGCGCCGATGCACTGGAGTTCGCCGCGGGCGAGCGCGGGCTTGAAGATGTTCGATGCGTCCAGCGAGCCTGTCGCGCCGCCGGCCCCCACGATCGTGTGGATCTCGTCGATGAAGAGGATCACGTCGCGGGATTTCTCCAGTTCGCCCATGATGGCTTTCATCCGCTCTTCGAACTGTCCGCGGTACTTCGTCCCGGCCACGAGGGCGGCGAGGTCGAGCATGACGATGCGCTTGTTGAAGAGGTTGCGGCTTACCTTGCGCTGCATGATGCGCAGGGCCAGGCCCTCGACGATGGCCGTCTTGCCGACGCCCGGTTCGCCGATGAGGATCGGGTTGTTCTTCTTGCGGCGGCTCAGGATCTGGGATACCCGCTCGATCTCGTTTTCACGGCCGATGATCGGGTCCAGCTTGTCCTCCTCGGCCAGGCGCGTGATGTCGCGGCCGAAGTTGTCCAGGACAGGCGTGCGTGATTTCGAGGCCCCGCGCTTTGCGCCGAATTGGCTCTTCTCGCTTTCCTCTTCGTAGGGATTGTCGGAGTCGGACGGGCCCTGGTTCATAAACTCGCTGTAGTTACCGGATTCTTCCTGGATGACGTATTCGAGCTCGCTCTTGTAGGATTCGTAGTTGATGTCGAATTCCGACAGGACCTTGCTCGCAATGTTGTCCCCGTGCTTGAGGATCGACAGCATGAGGTGCTCGGGAGCGATCTCGTCGCTGTTGAGGTTCTTCGCCTCGAGGAAGGTCACCTTGAGTACGCGCTCGGCCTGCCGGTTGAGCGGCACGCTGCCAGCGGAGGCCGGGGCCGGCTCGATCCGGCTTTCCGAGATGGTGTCCTCGATCTTGAATTTCAGCTCCGAGAAATCCACGTCCATCGCGTCGAGGACCCGGACCGCGAGGTTGTCGTTGTCCTGGAGCATCCCGAGGAGGAGGTGTTCGGTGCCGATGTAGTCGTGCCCGAGCCGCAAAGCTTCATTCCGGCTAAGGGAAATGATCTTCTTGACCTTGGGCGAGAACTTTCTGTTCATGTGTGATCCTTGAGGATATATTAAATTAAAGTCCAATATAAACAACTCCCGCTAAATGTAGGGTTTTCCCCTGTCCGTCCACGTCGAAAATGATACCAATCGCCGTTATGTGTCACCGTCCCTGCCAAATCAACGGGTCGGGCCAGCCGGGTGTGTCGTTTTGTCATATAACATTCCCGAGAGGGAAATGATTATTCCCGGGATCGTCCGTGATGTTTTGCGAATGTTAAAGTCCCGGACGCCGTCTTCCGGCCGTATCGGCAGGATTCTGCAAAAATAAGGTACTTTTGTGCCGGCCTGTGCGCCAAAATGCTGCAGCCCAATCGTTATCCGATGAAGTTTGTAATCGACAAGCAGGACAAATACGCACTGATCACGTTGGAGGAGGAGAACCTCAACTCGCTCATGGCGCCGGACCTGAAATCCGAGTTTGTCTTCCTTCGCAATGAAGGCGTCCGCAACCTGATCTTCAACATGGCGCACGTCAAGTACGTGGACAGTTCGGGGCTCAGCGCCATCCTCACGGCCAACCGGCTTTGGAAGGATTACGGCAGTTTCATCATCACCGGCGTGGTCCATCCGAGCGTCGAGAAGCTGATCAAGATCTCCCGGCTCGACACGATCCTCACGCTGATCCCCACGGTCGAGGAGTCGGTCGACTACGTCTACATGGAAGAGACCGAGCGGGAGATGCTCGACGCCGCCGCCGAGGAGGAATAGCCTTCGTTTCGTTTCCCGGATTCCCTTAGCTTGCTTGTGCCAACGCATGAGTGTACCGCCATTTTCCCTGACCATCCTCGGCACCGGATCTGCGATCCCGCTGCCTGACCGGAGTCCGTCCGCCCAGGTGATTCGTTACGGCATGTTTACCGCCCTGATCGATTGCGGTGAGGGCACGCAGGTCCGGATGCGGGAATGCCGGATCAAGCCGTTCCAGGTGGACGCCATCTTCATCAGCCACCTGCATGGTGACCATGTGTTCGGCCTGCCTGGCCTGCTGAGCTCGATGAATCATCTTGGCCGGGACAAGCCGCTCCAGGTCTTCGGCCCGCCGGGTCTCGGTGAGCTGATCGACACGGTCAGCGCCCTGGCTGCGATTGATTTTCACTTCCCGCTGGAGATCCGGGAGCTGCGTCCATCCGGGCCAGGCAAGATCCTTGCCATAGGCGACCTCGACGTGCATGCGTTTCCCCTCGACCATCGCGTGCCGACGGTGGGCTACCTCTTTCGCGAGCGGCATCCGCGGGTGCGGTTCGACAAGGACGAGATCAGCCGCCGGGGTTTGTCCGATGCCGAGATCGCTGCGCTGGCCGAAAAGTTGAGCCTGGAGGTGCAGGCCGATGATCCGGACAACGGCCACCTGTATGCGGTGTTTGCGCAGGCTGGGTATGCGTACTGTTCGGATACGCGCTACGACCCGCGGATCGCGGCGTGGTTGAAGGGCATCCCGGTCATGTACCACGAGACGACCTTTCTCGATGAGCTGGCCGACCTCGCCGCGGAGACCGGGCACAGCACAGCTGCCGAGGCCGGACGCCTTGCCGCCGAAGCCGGAGCCGGCTGGCTGATAACGGGCCATTATTCATCCCGCTACAAGGACATTGGCGTTTTTGTCGACGAGGCAAGCCGGCATTTCCCGCGCGTCCTCGCCAGCCACGACGGGGCGCAGTACGACCTGCGTGAGCTGGGTCGGATTCTCGCCCATGGGCGTGAGGAAGCCGGGGAAAAACACTAATTTCAACGGCCGGGATACCGGAAACGGGAAAAAGTATAAATTTGCGCCTCATTTGCGCGATGGCGCATGAAGCGACAGCGTAGCTCAGCCGGTAGAGCAACGGTCTTTTAAGCCGTGGGTCCTGGGTTCGAATCCCAGCGCTGTCACACCGAGGCACTTCCCGACGGAAGTGCCTTTTTATTTGATTCACGCTGAACCTTTTCCGGGTTTCTGTGTTCCGCTTACGCATTTCATAACCTAAAACCGCTTACTCGACATGAAGAAATCACTCGTACTCGTCCTCTCCCTGTTCCTCGCGACCTGGATGACCGCCCAGATCCAGACGCCGGCCGCCAGTCCCGCCGGCAAGGTCGAACAGAAGATCGGCCTCACCGATTGCACGATCGAATATGCCCGTCCCGGCATGAAGGACCGCAAGGTCTTCGGCGAACTCGTTCCCTACGGCGAGGTCTGGCGCACCGGGGCCAACGCCGCCACCAAGCTCACCTTCAGCGACGATATCATGATCGGCGGAAAGGAACTCAAGAAAGGTTCCTATGCCCTCCTGACCAAGCCGGGCGAGAAATCCTGGGAGGTCATGCTCTACCCGCATACGTCCTCCAACTATGGCACGTATCTCGAAAGCAAGGAAACGCCGGTCACCTTCACGGTGACGCCGACCGCACTGGCCGGTCCTCCGGTTGAGACGTTCACCATGGGCTTCTCCGATCTGAGCAATCATGGCGGCAACCTGAATATCATGTGGGAAAACACCCGCGTCGCCATTCCGATCAAGGTCAACACGGATAAAGCTGTTGAAGCCAGCATCGCGAAAGTGATGGGCGGCCCGTCGGCCGGCGATTATTTTTCCGCCGCAGGGTATTACTACGCAGAGAAGAAAGACCTCAACAAGGCCCTCGAATGGATCAACAAGTCGATCAGCATGGGCAATGAGCGTTACTGGGTCCTCCGCACCAAGTCGCTCATCCAGGCTGACCTCGGCGATACGAAAGGCGCCATCGAGACGGCGACGAAGTCCCTCGAGATGGCCAAGGCCGACGATGACGGCCATTACGTGCGCATGAACGAGGCGTCGATCGCCGAGTGGAAGAAGAAAAAGTGATCAGGCATCAAAGCATGCTTGACCATTCAAGATGAAGGGGGCGGCTCCGCGGGAGCGCCCCCTTTTTTTTATTCGTCAGGCCGGCCGGGACAGTGGCCATCGATTTGCCCCAGGTCATGCATGGGGATGCGGATGAGGTCCGCGCAGTTTTTCCGGACCGATGGAAAGCAGAAGGCTGATCACCACCACCAACCCGCAGCCGATCACGTTGAACCACAAGAACCCGATCTCCGTCGTCCAGTAACACGTCAGGACGGAGGCCTGGGCGATGAGCGCAGCGATAAACACGGCCTGCGCCCGCACGCGCCGGATCAGGAAGGCGCAGAGGAAGATGCCCAGGATGGTTCCGTAGAACAGCGATCCGACGATGTTGACAAACTGGATCAGGTTTTCAAACAGGGTCGCGAAACGAGCGAAGCCGATGGCGATGAGACCCCAGGCGACCGTGATCCACCGCGAGGTGCGCACGATGTGTTGCTCATCATCTTTCTTGTAGACAAGCCGCTTGTAGAAATCCACAGTCGTGGTGGAGGCCAGGGCGTTGAGCTCCGACGCCGTCGAGGACATGCCCGCCGCGAGGATCGTGGTCAGCAGCAGGCCGATGATACCCGCGGGCAGATAGTCGAGGACAAACCGGATGAAGACATAGTCACGGTCATTGGTCTCCGCTTCCGGAAGATGCTTTGTGATGAGGTCGCGCGTAGCATCGCGAAGCCCGGTCTCGCGTTCGGTACTGGCCCGCAAGGCGTCCAGGTCCACGGCATCCGGCTGACCCGCTACGGCCGGCGCGTACAAGGCCTGGCGTTCAACATGGAGGGTCGACCAATCCTGTTGAAGGCGCGCAAATTCTTCCTTCGCCGGACCGGTCGCGAGTTGCTGCTCGACGTTCGAGTTGAAGAACAGCGGCGCGGGATTGAACTGATAAAAGACGAAGACCATCACCCCGGCGAGCAGGATAACGAACTGCATAGGGATCTTGAGCATGCCGTTAAACAGCAGGCCGAGCCGGCTCTCGCGGACGGACTGTCCGGAGATGTAGCGCTGCGCCTGGGACTGGTCCGTACCAAAGTAGGCCAGGGCCAGGAAGGTACCGCCCGTGATGCCCGACCAGAACGTATAGCGATCGTTCCAGTCGAAGCTGAAGTCAACGACGTTCATCCGCCCGTTGAGCCCGGCGATCTCGAGCGCGCGCACCAGGCCGACGCCGTCGGGCAGGCTGCAGACCGTGATGACCAGGGCCGTGAGGATGCCGCCCATCATGACCGTCATCTGCAATTTGTGCGAAGCACTGACGGCATGCGTGCCGCCGATGGCCGTATATGCGGTCACGATGCCCCCGATGACAAGGATGGTGAGGTTGAGGTTCCAGCCGAGGATCGTGGACAGGATGATCGACGGGGCATAGATCGTGATGCCCGCGCCCAGGCCGCGTTGGACGAGGAACAGGAAGCCGGCGAGCAGGCGCGTGCGCAGGTCGAATCGACTTTCCAGGAACTCGTACACGGTGAACACCTGCATATGCACGTATCGCGGAATGAAGATCATGCTGATGATGACCATCGCGATCGGCAGGCCGAAATAGAACTGGACGAAGCGCATGCCGTCCGCAAACGCCTGGCCCGGGGTCGAGAGGAAGGTGATCGCACTGGCTTGCGTAGCCATCACGGAGAGGCAGATCGTCCACCAGTGCGTCTGGTGGTTGCCGAGCAGGTAGCCCTCCATGTTGCGCTGCCTCCGCGTCTTCCACACACCGTAGCCGACGATGAAGGCCGTGGTAAGGATGAGGACAAGCCAGTCGATCCCGCTCATGGCGCCGGATGGTTAAAGATCCGGGTGATCGCGAGGAAGATCAGGATGATGAGCACGTTGACCACGAACACGGTCAGGTACCATCTCGACCAGGAGGTCTCGGGAGGAGGGGTGCCGGACATGTCAGGATCAGGATTTGCCGGCCGTATAGCCGAGGGAGATCAGGTTGCTGAGGAGGCGAAACGCGCCGACATTGCCCGCGGGCAGGTGGCGGAACCACGACAGCCCGCTATATACATAATACCCTTCGCCGTGACGGGCGACGAGCAGTCCGCCTTGCGTCGGCTTCTCGCCCGTATCATGCATGGAGAGGAGCGGCTCGAAGGCCGGATCCCATTCCCGCGGGAAATACAACCCGCGCTCCTGTGCCCATCCGGTGAAGTCGCGATCGACGATCTTATTCGGATATACCATCGCCGGATGTGTGACGGCCAATACCGATACCGGCGAATGCTCCTCCGTCACGCGGTCGCGGGACAGGGTGATCGGGTAGGGGGCCAGGGCGTTGGTCACGAGTCCGTTGCTGACGTTGTATTGGACAATCATCGTGCCGCCGGTTTTGACCCAGTCGAAGAGGACCTGGTTCTTGTATGCCATCGCATCGACCGTGTTAAAGGCGCGTACGCCGGTCATGATCACATCATAGGCCTGGAGCGATTGCGGTGTGATCGATTCGGGGTCGAGGATCGTCACATCATACCCGATCTGTCGGAGCGCTTCGGGCACTTCATCACCGGCGCCCATAACGTAGCCGATTCGCCGCGGCGTCGTGGCGATGTCGGCAGCTGACAAGCGGACTTCGGCCGGGCGGACGACCGACATGTACGGAAGGTGGTCATAATCGAGGACGGCGACCTTGTTGGCATACGTGATGCCGTTGATCTCGACACTTGGCCCCAACACGGCATCTGAAGATTTTTTCGGCGGGAATATGGTCACGTCGATCGTCGTCGATTCGCCGGCGCGGCGGAAGGTGACGGGGGCCGTTGCCGGGGTCACGGTCCAGTCGGGCTGGGATGCGGCGATTCGGAATGTCCCGGCTATGGAATCCTGCAGGGCGGTCAGGGTCACGGGGATGGTGCGCGGGCGCCCTTCCTGGAAGACCAGCGCATCGCTGCCGATGCCAAGGGCGACGGGCGGCGTTACGGAGACCGGCCGGGTGATCTCGCCTTCGGCCGGGTCGACCGTCTTATAGATCACAGGGACCGTATAGTCGATCGGTTGACCGCCGACCAAGACGGTCACATCCAACTGCATGGCGGGCGGGTCGGCCGGAAGACCGCGTTGGCGTTGGTCCGGCACGACATACATGCCTTCGCCCGGCTTGTCGCGCAGCCAGTAGGGCGTGCTTTGTTGGGTCGGTGCGGTCAGCCGGACATTGCGCGTGAAGCCGATATTATCGGTAAGCACTTGTTCGGCCGAATCGACCGTGATGCCATTGACGGCAATGTCGGCCAGGGCCGTCTCGACCGAGGAGCGGTTGATGATCTCGACGGCCACGTCGACGGGTTGGCCCGGGCTGACCTTGTACGTGTTCGTTCGCGCCTCGATAAACAAGCCGAGGCATTTGCGGATGAGTGATTCGGTTTCCTCGAGTTTCACGG
>CAYMLN010000095.1:0-7575 GCA_964391045.1 uncultured Saprospiraceae bacterium | reverse complement strand
TTCGACTACGTGATCCTGCTGTTGCCTGTGTTCGCCATCTTCAAGCATCCGCGCCTCGCCTCATTGCGGCCGCGGCTGGCCGCATGGCTCGCCAAGCCGACCGTCCTGCCGCTCCTGTTCATTCCGCTAGCGATGTTATCCATCCTGTTCTTCGTCAAATACCCCGAGCAGCGAAGCCTGCTGGATGACTGGTTCCTCTTTACCACCTCGATGACCTTCGTCCTCTACGGATACCTGCTCGCCGCGTCGGACAACCTGTGGGCAACGTGCGAGAAATACAGGTTTCATTACCTCTTTGCCTGGATCTTCTGCTTTCTCATCCTGGAGCCGGCATCCTGGTGGGACATGCGGCTTCCGTGGGCGCAGGACATCTATCTCGTGGGGTACAGCCTGCTTGCCAGCATCCATGTCTGGCTGATCATCCTCTCCGCCATCGGCTTCGCGAAACGGCATCTCGATTTCACGAATGGATTCCTGCGGTTCACGAATCAGGCGGTCTACCCGTTCTACATCCTGCACCAGACCGTCATCGTAGCCGCGGGCTATTACCTCGTCCAGCTAAGTCTTCCGCTCATGATCAAGTTCGTGATGCTGGTGGTCATCACCTTCGGCACGATCTACCTCCTTTATCGCTTCCTGATCCGGCCGTTCGTCCTGATGCGCATCCTCTACGGCCTCAAGCCCAGGGAACCCAAGTAGCTTCTGCGATCTCTACTGTAAACTCCATTGCGCATTGCGTCTTTATAAGTGACTTGGTCTCTTTAAAAACGTCAACTCGCGAATCTGTGTCTCTGTGGGAAATATGACATCCCCTTGTCAGTAAACAAACCCCTCCCAATACCCTTCCTCCAGCAGGAACTGCCCGATCTCCTCCCCCTCCTCCACAAGATGTGTCCGGAACCCCAGCGCCTCTGCCGGCACGAGATTTTCCGGCATGTCGTCCATAAACAGCGCATCCGCCGGCTCGAACCCCGCCTCCCTTGCGACGGCCTGGAAGATCGACGGGTTCGGCTTGCGATCCTTCAACTCATGGGAGTAGAACGCCTTGTCGAAGTACGTCTCCTCGAAACGCTCCACCCCATGCTCGCGCGCGAGGTAGCGATGCACCCAGGTGATGTGGAGTTCGTTGGTATTGCTGAGCAGGTAGACCTTATGGCGCTCCCGCAAGTGGAGCAGCATCTCGAGCCGATGCGGCGGCATGCCGATGAGCATGCTGTTCCACGCCTCGATCACGTCGATCGCCTGCACATCGCGTCGGGCCTGGCTGAGGATCTGGTTAACGAAGAGGTCCGTCTTGATGAGACCGCATTCATACTTGAGGATCGTCTCCTGGACCGGGTCGAAGTTGTCCGGGTCGCGCAGGAGGGCGATGAGGTTGTCCCGCGTGCGCGGGATGTCGATGTCGATGAGGACGTTGCCGAGGTCGAAGAGGAGGGTGGATGAGGGGGTGTTGGGCATGGTGATTTTTGGGTGAAAGACCTAAATAGCTCGTTGTGTGACGAATACGAATATCAGAAATAACGGATAGTGTGGTATGTTACAAATTTAAGAAGCTTGCCTACAAGGGCCCTTAACCGACTCATCGCCTACCTTCATCCGCCATCACGCCAGGATCGACTCACCCAATTCTACACCCCCACGATCCCCCGCACGATCACATACCCGCCCGACAACGCCACGACCACCCCGGCCCCGATCTCGAACCACCGGTAATGATGCGCAGCCACGCGCGCGGCCAGCTTCGGCGCCATCCAGGCCTTGGCTGTGTCACCCGCCATCAGGGTCGTCATGAGGCCCATGTAATACCAGCCCGCCCAACCATCGGCCGCGCGCAGGAAGACCGCCGCACCCAGCCAGAAGAAAAGGGTGAACGGACTGAACGAGTTGACGAAGAACCCTGCGACAAAGGCCTGCAGGTGGTGCCTCCGCGTGACATCCGCGGGCTGCACCTCCGCGTGCCGCGTCTTGCGCACGAGCTGGCCGCCAAGCGCGATCAGGCCGAGGCCGCCGAGCACGTGGAGGGTCGGCTTGACGCCGGGCTGCTCCAGCCATCCTTCGACGCCGGCTGTGAGGAACCATGTGGGGAGAATGAAGACGATGTCGCTCAACCATGTTCCCGCCGCGGCCGCCAGGCCCGCCCGATGGCCGACGACGACGCCGTACCGCAGGATGGTCAGCGTGATGGGCCCGACCATTGACGTCAGGAGCAGGCCAGTAACCAGGCCGTTGATGAAGAGACTCGATGAAAACTCGGCGAGGAGCAGCATCATGACACGATGCTGACGATGAGGTCGCGCCGCCGCGCCCGGTCGCGGAATTCGCACAGGTAGATGCCCTGCCAGGTGCCCAGCGCGGGACGTCCGTCGATGATCGGCACCATCACCGATGTCCCGGCAAGCGAGGTCTTGATGTGCGCCGGCATGTCGTCCGGTCCCTCGACATCATGCTGCAGGCCGGGCAGATGTTCCGGTGCGAGCCGGTCGTAGAAGAGGCCGAAGTCATGCAGCACCGAAGGATCGGCGCCCTCGTTGATCATCACGCCGGCCGACGTGTGGCGGATGAAGACATGGAGCATACCTGCCTGGGGCCAGGTGTCGACGACAGCCATCACCTTGTCGGTGATCAGGTGGAAACCGCGTGGCAGCGGCCCGACGGACAACGAATAATGCTGCACCATGCGATCAAAGATAACGTAACGCGCGGGGCGTGATCAGCGACGGACCCGGTTGCCGTTGGGCTGCGGACGGCTGAGCGACGGACACGGCACGATGCCGATGTAATAGACGAGGCCTACCTTCATCGTGTAGTACCCGTCATTGTCGTCGCTGTTGCCGCGCTGGCGGCCGGGTGCGCCGAGCGGGATATCCTGCCCGCCTTCGACCGACCGGTCGGAGAGTCGAACTGCGATTTCGCCGCGCCGGGCCAGGAGGGTACCCATCTCTGGATAGACCGTGCTGACGTCATCGAGATAGTCCGTACCCATGAATCGCCCTGCGATCTCCGCGTTGAGGCTCCAAACTTCATTGAGATCGATCTTGAAGCCAAACCCGATGCTCATGCCGGCTGTGACCCTGCTGTACTCCGAGCCGATAGCTTGCCCTTCGGTACCCAGGTCGCGCAACGAATACCATTCCCCGTCGAGTTGTGCCCGCGGATTGTAGTACGCGAAGGCAAGGCCGCCGAAGATGTAGGGCGTGAAGTACTCGTCCCGGCTGCCATGCACGAGATTGAAGAAGTTGAATTCGAAGTTGAAGGACCAGTCAACGTAATCGGTGCGGAAACTGAGATTGCGCGCGCGCTGGAAAGAATTCTCGGCAACGGAATCTCGCCCGGCGATACGGCCGGCCCCGACATCGAAGCGGAGGGACGTGCGGCCATTGAAATTATAGCGGCCTACCGCGGCGAAGGACCCGCCCAGGGACTTAAAGGAGAAATTCTGGTTGATGTCGCCGGCGTAGTTCGTGATGCCGAGAAATCCGCCGATCTCGTATCCCCGGTTGCGCTGGTACTGGGCCTGGAGGGCCACGGTGGCCATCAACAAAATGAAAAGGATGGGGCAATATCTGGTCATACGGAATCGGGCCGCGAAGATAGAATGAAACGGCATTGCCGGGCCAAATCGTATGAGGACGGGTCGGGAAAGTCGGTCATTCAGGGGACAAAATTAAAAGAAATCCCTGCAAAATTTGGCTTTACGTATTACGCATTCCGCTCATCCGAACGGATCGAAGGGACTCCGATGGCCTTACAAGCCTGCCTGCCGCGACACCTCCAGCATCCGGTCGATGCTGGCCCGCGCATCCCGGATGATCTCCGGCGCCAGGTGGATCTCCGGCTGCTCGTATTTCATGCAGAGGTAGAGCTTTTCCATTGTGTTCCGCTTCATGTGCGGGCACTCGTTGCATGCGCAGGTGTTGTTCGGCGGGGCGGGGATGAATTCCTTGTCCGGATTGGCAAGCTCCATCTGGTGGATGATGCCGGGCTCTGTGGCGACGATAAACTGCCGGGCCGGGCTGGTCTTGGTATACTTGAGGAGGCCGCTGGTCGATCCGATGTAGTCGGCCATATCGAGGATGTGGGCCTCGCACTCCGGGTGGGCGATGAGTTTTGCTTCCGGATACTGGACCATCAGGCGCGAGATCTTTTCATGGGAGAAGATCTCATGCACCATGCACGTTCCGTTCCAGAGGATGAGGTCCCGACCCGTCTTCTTCTTCAGGTAAGCCCCGAGATTGCGGTCGGGCGCGAAGATGATCTGCTGATCCGCCGGTACGCTGTTGATGACGTGCACCGCGTTGGTCGATGTGCAGCAGATGTCAGTAAGTGTCTTGAGTTCGGCCGTGCAGTTAATGTACGATACGACCACCGCACCCGGATGCATGTCCTTGAACTTCTTGAACAACGGCGCCGGACAGGAGTCCGCAAGCGAGCAGCCGGCCTTCAGGTCGGGCAGCAGGACTTTCTTTTGGGGCGAAAGGATCTTCGCTGTCTCCGCCATGAAATGGACGCCCGCGAAGACGATGATGTCAGCCTGCGTGGACGCGGCTTGCTGGGATAAGCCCAGGCTGTCGCCGATGTAGTCCGCCACGTCCTGGATCTCCGACTCCTGGTAGTAATGCGCCAGGATCACGGCATTTTTCTCCTGCTTAAGTTTCTTGATCTCCGCGGCAAGGTCGAGCGTCGGATCGACGTCGATGGCGAGATATCCCTTCGTATTCAATTGGGGCAATGCATCAGCGAGCGTGGACATGGCGGTGATTTCAAGTATAACGCGAAGATACGCGGGTTAGTTTGAGGTCATTTGGACCTTAGGAAGGATTGCCTGAGCAGGCCGTTCGCCGTTTGCCGTTCACCGTTTACCCCTTTTCCCACGGAGTAACGGAGACCACGGTGGACGCCTACTATGGCCATAATGCCCTTGCCGCGGTTGGCGTCCCGCCAACCGCAGGAGAATCCCGATGGTTGGCGAATCGCCGCCGCCTGTGGCTATGGCGACCAAAGGAGGACGCCAACGCGAAGAACTCGTGTGTGGTCGGCGAGGACGCCAACCACGGCAATATTCCCGTTCGCCGTTTGCCCCTTATCGCATCAAGAAAACCGCCGGCACCTTATGCACCTCCGGCCACCCGCGCTTCAGCCATTCCTCCACACGCATGGTCCGGATGAATGCATCCTCGCCGCCGATGCCGGCCGCGATGCAGAACATCCGCTGCCGCCCGGCATGCGCGGCCACGGCCTCGAGCACCTGGCGATTGCGGTACGGCGCCTCGATCCACAGCTGGGTCGCATCGTCGCGGTCGGCCCGCTTTTCCAATTCCCGGATCTCCTGGGCGAGGTCCGCCTTCTTCGCGCTGAGGTAGCCGTGAAAGGTGAATCGCTGCCCTTCCAGGCCCGACGCCATGAGCGCCATGAGGATGCTCGACGGACCGGCGAGCGGCACAACGCGTGCGCCATGCAAGTGCGCGAGCCGCACATACGCCTGCCCGGGATCAGCCACGCCCGGCAAACCGGCCTCGGACAAGATGCCCATGTCCTTCCCGGCGAGAAGAGGCCCGAGTTGCTGCAGGGGCAGGTCTCGCGGATCGTCCGGCCCGGCCATGGGTTCGATGGACAGTTCGTCGATCGGCCGGGGATGTCCGGCGGCCCGGAGATAGCGACGGGCCGTGCGCGCCTCTTCGACGATGAACGCCTCCAAGGCATGCATGACCGCGAGCGTGCCCGACGGGATCATGTCCATCCCCTCGGCATGCAGGGGTGCGGGGATCAGGTACAGGGTGCCCGGCTTTTCCGCCATGGTGGTATCTTTGACCCCCTAAAGGTAAAGGTCCGCGTGACGTACACCATCCGGATAGACGCTTTCGAAGGTCCGTTCGACCTCCTGCTCTTCTTCATCGAGCGGGACGAACTGGATATCCACGACATCCCCATCGCGAAGATCGCGGATGACTTCCTGGATTACATGCAGGCCATGGAGCGGCTCAACATCGACCTCGCGTCGGAGTTCATCCTCGTGGCCGCCACGCTCATGCGCATCAAGGCCAAGATGCTCATCCCCCGCAAGGAGGTGGACGGGGAGGGCAACGAGATCGACCCGCGCGGCGAACTGATCGAACGGCTGCTGGAGTACAAGGCGTATAAGGAAGCCACCGAAGAACTGCGCCAGAAGGAAGAAGAGCGTTCGTTCCAATTTCCCCGCGGCAACGTCCAGATCGAGTTGCAATCCCTCGCCGAGGAAGCACTCCAGGACGCAGAACTCGAGAACCTCAATTTGTTCAAGCTCCTGCAGGCCTTCCAGCGGGTCATGGAGCGTTTCGAAGAGGCGTCCCGCAATCCCGTCCACACGATCGTCCGCTACTCCTACACTGTCCAGGAAGAGCAATCCACGATCCTTGAACGGCTGTACTGGAAACCCCGGCTGGAATTCGGCGACGTCTTCGCCCACTGCCAGAGCCGCATCCACGCGATCATCACCTTCCTGGCCATGCTCGAGATGGTCAACAACCAGCTCCTCCGCATCCTCCCCGGCGACCGCGTCAACCAATTCTGGCTCATCGCCGGCGAACCCCAGGACCCCACCCCCGCCACCGAAGAGGAGTAGCCCCTCAGAAATATTTTTACTGATTATCAGCGACTTACATCAAAGTCATTTTTTTCTCCCGCAGCGTTACCGGCCACTGGGAACAATGCATCCATTCAGGAAGCAATCCATTGCGCCCCCACTTCTCGTTTTTCGATTTTAGCTCCTCCCTTTTAGCTTTTCCCCTTTAATTCCGGTTAACTCATGGTTAACAGCGCATTATAACGCCCGACATGATGCCCTGCTCACAATTCGGGACCAGTTATGAAGATGATATAGCACATTTCGCACGGAGACACAGATTGTGCCGCCGAGCCATGCAGGGACAACTTTTCCCTTTTAGCTTATAGCTTTTAACTTCCTCATTATTCATTATTCATTTTTCACTGTTCATTTTTCACTGTTCCCCATTCCGGTCCATTGGTTATAGCTATCTTTGCCCCGCCAAAAGGCCCTTCAGGATCCTTAACCATAAGTATCTCAAGTCATTATGAACGTCGGTACGATCAAGCAAATCATCGGTCCCGTAGTGGACGTGAGCTTTACGGGGGAAACCAGCAAGATCCCGGACATCCTCAACGCATTGGAGATCACGCGTCCCAACGGCGATAAGGTGGTGCTTGAAGTGCAGCAGCACCTCGGCGAGGACAGCGTCCGCGCCGTCGCCATGGACTCGACCGACGGCCTCATGCGGGGCATGCAGGTGGTCGATACGGGCAAGAACATCACGATGCCGACCGGCGAGCAGATCAAGGGCCGCCTGTTCAACGTGGTGGGCGATGCCATCGACGGCATCGGGCCGGTGAAAAAGGACGAGCGCTCCTACCCGATCCACCGCAAGCCGCCGACCTTCGAAGAACTCTCCACCTCGAAAGAGGTGCTGTATACGGGGATCAAGGTCATCGACCTCATCGAGCCCTACTCCAAGGGGGGTAAGATCGGCCTCTTCGGCGGCGCCGGCGTGGGCAAGACGGTCGTCATCCAGGAGCTCATCAACA
>CAYMLN010000094.1:2564-7589 GCA_964391045.1 uncultured Saprospiraceae bacterium | reverse complement strand
TGGAGCATTTCCTGACAAGTAGACGGAATTGGCGTTCTTGGACTCATCAAGGTGCTCCGTGGCCACATCCAGGCCAACAAGGGTTTTTCCTGCGCCGGGCACCCCTGTGACGAAGCAGATGATTTTCTTTCTGCTGTCTTTCGCATCCCGGATGAGCGCTCCGATCAGGGATGATGTATTGCTCAGGTTCGTGGCAGAAGCATCACTTCGCGTGATTTCCTCCACGCTGTGCTGGTTGTAAAGGGCAATGGCCGCTTCTATGATCGTGGGTGTCGGCGAATAGCGTCCATGGATGTATTCCTCCGAGGTGATCAGGCTGGTTGTGGCGGCATGATCGAGAGCGGCATCGATAGCTTCCCGAAGGGACGCAGGATTACAAAGAATTGGGCGGAGTACATCATCTGCGTGAACAGATGGTTGAATTCGGATTGGCTTGCGCGGGGCCTCGCTGCATAGCAGGATAGGAGCGATCAATGCCAAATGGCTGGTGGAGTGGAAGTTCTTCAGGTCCAGCGCGTAATCCCATGCCTGGTTGATGGCATGGGTCTCGTATTTCGATGCACCGATTTTGAACTCAATGACAACGACTGCGCCTGCGATGAGGAGGATAGCGTCGGCTCGCCGTCCCATGCGGGGAATGGGAAATTCAAAGAACAGATGTCCGTTGAGTCCTTCGAGTGATGCCTTGAGTATGTTAACGGAATCTTCCCAGGCAAGGGTCTGGTTCGAATTGATATCAAATTCCGAGTGTTGCTGAAGAACGCCCAGGATCTCTGCGGGCGATTGCTGCAGGAAACTTGAAATGTCATTTTGGTAATAGGGTCTCAGGGCGTGGCGAGGTTTCTTAGGGTTGTGAAGTTATCGAGTGCAGGCGATAGCGGCAATATGCACTTTGTTTAATATCAGACAACCAATACCGTTGCAGGGAATCACTCCCCCCTTACATACGCCTCCATCCTCGCCGCCTTCCGCGCCGGCAGCCAGGCCGCCAGCGTGCCGATGGCGAAGACCGTGGCCCCGACGATGAACACATCGATCCACCGCAGCTCGATCGGGTAGCTGTCGACGACGAAGCCTTCCGGGACGGGCACGAGGCCGAATTGCTTTTGCGCGGCATAGAAGCCCGCCGCCAGCAGCACGCCCAGGATCCAGCCGATGGCGCAGATCATCCAGCCCGCGCGGAGGAAGACGGCCCGCACGTCGCCCGGGGCGGCGCCCATGGCCTGCAGGATCGAGATGTCGCGCTTTTTGTCGAGCACGATCATCCAGAGCGCGCTGATGAGGTTGAAGGAGACGATGATGAGGGTCAGCGAGACGACCGCGTAGGAGATCCACTTCTCGATGTTCATCAGCTTGAAGAACGACGCGTTCTGCTCGTCCTTGTTGCGGATCTGGACGGGTACGTCGAACATGCCGGCCAGTTTTTCACGCACGTCGTCCTCTCGGACACCGGGCTTGAGCTTGATCTCGACGGCTGAGGCCATGCCGGGCTGGTTGGCCAGCGTGCGGATGAAGTCGAGGGAGACGAAGGCGTACTGGTAGTCGTAGTCCTGCTTAATGGAAAAGCGGCTGATCGGATAAGCGTACTGCACGCGGAAGGGCTTGTCGAGCGGACCCCGCTGCCGGCTGTTGGGCAGGTAGACGCTCAGCGTCTCGTACGGGTTTTCGACGTTGATGCCCAGCCGCTGGGCGAGTCCCGCGCCGACGACAGCCAGCTGCAGTTCGTTGTGTTGCAGGACAAACTCCCGTTCCAGCAGCACGCTGTCGATGTGGGTGACTTTGCGGAAATCACCGTCCACCCCTTTGAGCGTGCAGATGTCCTGGTTGCCCGCGTAGTCGAGCAGCGCGGTCTCTTCCATCGTCACACTCGCGCCCGCGACTTCCGGCCAGGCCCGGATTGCCTCCACGTTCGCAGAATCGGGCGCAAAGAATTTACCCTCGGCCGGAAAGACCTTGAGGTCCGTATAGATCGAGTTGTACAGGCTTCGCAGCAATCCCTCGAATCCATTGAAGACCGAGAGGATGAGCATCAGGGCCGCCGCCCCGATCGCGATGCCGGCCGTAGAGATGCCCGTGATGATGTTGATGGCCTGGAAGCTTTTCCGGCCCACCATGTAGCGCCAGGCGATCAGGGTCGTGTAGGCCTTCTTCATCCGGGCAGGAAGATTGCGGCCGGCTCCGCGTAGCCGCGGATGGCCTTGTACGCCCGTGTGTGGATCCTTTCCCGGATGCCGTTGTCGCGCATCTTGGGATTATCCATCTTCGGGTACGTGCGGTTGGACAGGAAGACATACAACAGGCCGGTGGCCGGGTCCGCCCAGACGCAATTGCCGGTGAAGCCCGTATGCCCGAATGTGCCTGACGAGGCGAGCCGCGACATCAGTTGGGTCTTGTCCGGGTTGAGTTCTTTCATGTCGAACCCAATCCCGCGACGTGTCGAATGACCCCATCGCGTTGTCCACTCCCGGACAAGGAGGGAGTCGAGGTAGCGGCGTCCGCCATATGTACCGCCGTTGAGCATCATCTGGAAGACGGAGGCGAGGTCGAAGGCGTCGCTGAAAAGACCTGCGTGCCCGCTCACGCCGCCGAGCATGGCCGAAGCCATGTCATGCACGTGGCCCTTGAGCGGCTGGCAGCGGAAATAGTTGTCGACTTCTGTCGGCACAATGTCATCCGGCGAAAACCGGTGAAGCGGATTGTAGAGGATCCGCCCCAGGCCCATGGGTCGGTAGAATACGCTGTCGACATAGTCCTCGATCGGGACGCCGGACTGCCGGTGGATGATCTCGCTGAGCATGATGAAGCCCAGGTCACTGTATACGTAGGTGCCGTGCGCGTTGAGCGGACTCTCGATGATCTGCCTGCGGATCGTGTCGAGCCACCGGGCATCCATGTACATGTTCTCCGCGACGGGCAGGCAGAATTGCGGACTGGGCTCGTCGGAATAGAGCCCGGGTTCCATGGTCAGCCAGTAGTCGTTCTCGAGCTTGACGGTCTTCTTGAAAAACTCGATGTACGATTTCAATCCGGCATGGTGGGCCATCACGTCGCGGATCACCATGGGCGCCTTGTTCGAACCCGCGAGCCAGGGCAGGTAGTCGCCGAGGGTCTTGTCGATGTCGACGCGTCCTTCCGCCTGGAGCCGCATCATGGCTGCCGTCGTGGATGCTACCTTGGTGATCGAGGCGAGATCGTAAAGGTTGGTCAGCCGGACGGAGTCTTTCGTGTCTTCATAGGTGTGTGTGCCGAAGGCCTCGTGAAACACGATACGGCCTTGCCGGGCAATGAGGATCTCGCAGCCCGGCGCGGCCTGGATCTTGATCATGAATTCGGCGATGGTCCGGATCGCGTCCAGGCTGTCGCCGACCATCCCCACCCGTTCCGGCACGGTGAAGCCCAGCCGCTTGAGCGACGGCGTGGTGTATCCGTGGTGCACCGGAAAAATGTTGCTCGCGGTCACGGGTAGCCGGCCATTGAGCCCGAACACGCCCATCAGGCCCTGGGCGGCGAGGTCTTCCGTTTCCGGGTTGTCCTCGTAGGCGGCGATGATGTGGTCGATGTTCTCGAAAAGCTTGAGGCTGTACGGGCTGCCGAAGATGACGAGGATGACCTCGTGATCCCGCTGCAGGTTCTGGATCAGCAGCAGTTCCTCCCGGGTGAGGCCAAACTGCTGCGCGACCTTGTTGGACATGAAGTGGAGCGAGACGATGACGCGCTTATAGGGCTTCAGGCCGTGGAGCAGGGTCTCCGATTCGTCGGACGTGAGTTTGTGGCCGGCGTTGAAGTGCACGGCATCCACATAGCTTTCGATCCGCTTTTGAAAGGTCGTCAACGTGGGGCTGCCCAATGCCAGCGTGGCATAGCTGTAGTCACTGAGGTTGAGCAGCGGGATGAGGGCCATCTTGTTCTGGACGACCGTGAGGGCTTGTTCGATAAGCTTGTGCTTCAGCGCAACCGCATTTGGATCAAAAGCTGCCTTGGTGGCTTCGGCGGGATCGGGGAGCGGACGCTTCTCGAGGCCCAGTGCATACTTGGCCATCAGGATCCGCCTGACGCGTGTGTCGAGTTCGCCGACGCTGAGGTCGTTCTTCTGGAAGGCCTTCTTGAGCGCGGCGAAGGCGGCGTCCATGTTGTCCGGAAGCACCAGCATGTCATTCCCTGCCTTGAAGGCCAGCACGGCCACTTCGCCGGGCTTGAAGTGCTTGGTGACGCCCTTCATCTCGAGCGCGTCGGTGAAGACGAGCCCCTCGAAGCCCATGGCCTCGCGCAGCAGCGTCGTCACCGCCTTCGGACTCAGCGTGGTCGAGAGATTCGGCGTGGCGTCGATCGCCGGCACATGCAGGTGGGCGACCATGACGGACGGCATGCCGGCCTCGATCATCTTGTGGAAGGGGTAGAGCTCGACCTCGCGCAGCCGTTTCATGTCGTGCCGGATCACGGGCAGGTCGAGATGGGAGTCCACGTCCGTATCGCCGTGGCCGGGAAAATGCTTGCCGCAGGCCAGCACGCCTGCGCGCTGCAAGCCCTGCATGTAGGCGATGCAACGTCGGGCAACTTCCTCGCGATCCTCGCCAAACGACCGGTCGCCGATGACGGGATTGAGCGGGTTGACGTTGATGTCGGCCACGGGCGAGAAACTCACATTGACGCCGATGGCGAGGAGTTGCCGCCCGATCGTATACCCCATCTCCTCGATCCCTCGCGGGTCCTGCATGGCGCCGAGCATGAGTTGCCGCGGGAACGAAAGTCCCTTGTCCTTGAACCGCATGCCCAGGCCCCATTCGGCATCCATCGAGACCATCAGCGGAATGCGGGAGAGCTCCTGGTACTGCCGCGTGAGGGTGGCCTGTTTTTCAGGGGTGCCCTGGAAGAAGCAAAGCCCGCCGACATTGTAATGCTTGACCTGGTTCTTGATGGACGCGATATGATCGTCGCCGAGGTCAGAGTGCGCCCGGATGATGAAGAGCTGGCCGATCTTCTGGTCGAGGGTCATCTTGCGCATGACGGAGTCCGCCCAGTGCGTGG
>CAYMLN010000094.1:0-2554 GCA_964391045.1 uncultured Saprospiraceae bacterium | reverse complement strand
GCATCCTGCCCGAATGACGGGGCAGTCGCGGCGCAGATGAGCAAACCGACCAGGGATCGCAGGATGTGGTGACGCATCGGCATGTCGTGTTACTGGCCTTTCAGCTGGGGCAGGTTTGGATCCAGCGAACGGGCCATGTCAAAGTTTTGTTGCGCACCGGCCAGGTCGCCCATGGCGCGGAGGGCAATGCCCAGGTTGTAGTAGGCGGACGCATTCTTGGGCGCGAGCTCGATTTCCTTCCGGAAAAACTCGGCCGCCTTGGCCGGATCGCCCTTTTGTCCGTAGGCCACACCGAGCAGGTGCCAGGTCTGGAAATCGTCGGGCAAGTATTGCACGGCCTCTTCCAATAACGAAACGGCGGCCCCAAGATTGCCGCGTTGCTCGCCCTGTTGTTTGCCATAGTCGCGCAAGGCGACGCCGAGGTTGCGTTTTCCTTCGGCATAATCGGGGTCCAGCTTCAAGACCTGGCGGAAATACGCGATCGCTTCCTCGAGTTGCCCGAGATGGAAGGCGCTATTGCCCATGAGGAGATAGCTGAGCTTGTAGTTCGGGTGGATCTCCTGGGCGCGGCGCAGGTAAGTTTGGGCGTCCGTGAGCATCTGTTTCTTCCGGTCCGGGTCCTTTTCGTCTTCCGCCCGCGTGATCAGGTCGCCGCCGACGGCGTTGAGCAGCTTCGCGCTGCGGGCCGAGGTGTTGATGTCGGTGGTGAAGAGTGTCGAGTTGTCTTTCCACACCTGGCTGCGCACGAGGGTCCAGCCGGCCAGGAGGACGACGATGGCGACGCACGCCGGTTCGGCAACGCTGCGGGTGGCGCCCTGCATGAGCCTGGACAATGCCACGCCCGCGATCAGCGCGAAGCCCACGGACGGGAGGAAGGCAAAACGCTCGGACATGTTGGTCCCGACGGGAAAGAGGATGTTGGACGTGACCGACATGGTCATGACGTAAAACAGGATGCCATAGGCCCACCACGACCGGGTCTTCCAGCCGGTGATGACCAGGTACAGCAGGCCGAGCCAAACGAGCAACGAAAGGAGCACCAATGGCTTGCCCCAGTTTTGAATGTCGATATGGCGTGGATAGTAGTCGTGGGTCAGCGGGTAGGGGAAGAGGAGGAGCTGGACATACTTGCCAATCGTGTAGACGATCGTGGCGGATTTTTCCGCAGCGGTGAACGGCACGTATTTGTTGTCTTCCAGCTTGATGAACGGATTGTTCATCATTTCCATGGGCGGCTCGCCCGCGGACCATCCGGTGACGGCGCCGCGGAGGGCAACGAAGACCACGGTCGCGAGGAGGACCGGCAGCAGGCCGGACAGCCAGTTTGGCTTTTTGCTCGTATTAAACCACAGCAGGGTCAGCGGCACCACGCCGGCCATGGTCACCACGTTTTCCTTGGACAGCATGCCGGCGAAGAAGGCGAGGCTGGCCAGGGCCGAAAGCACGGGCTTCTTCTCCGTCTGCGCCCGCAATGTGAGCCAGAGACCCAGGATCGCGCCGAGGGCGGCCACGATCTCGTCGCGCCCCTTGATATTGGCTACCGCTTCCGTGTGGATCGGATGCACGGCAAACAGGAGGGCGCCGAGGAAGGCCGCCTGCGTGGCCGACTGGGCGTTCATCCGCGCCGCGAAGAGCAGGCGCAGGAAGGCGAACAGGGCCCACGCCAGGGCGCCATAAGCCGCGGCATTGACCAGGTGGCTGAGCCAGGGATGCCGGCCGACGAGCGCGTACTCTACGGCGAACATGGCCGGCGTCAGCGGGCGGTAGCGGCCGCCGCTGACGAGGCGCAATTTGCTTTCGTCCTTGAAGTAGCCGAAGAAGGTGTCGTGGCTGAACAGGCCCTTGATCCCGCTGATGCCCTCGGTAGTGAACATATTGTCCGTGATGACGATGGCATCGTCCTGCGTGTAGTCAAAGGAGACCGTTGGCAGGTAAAGGACGAAGGCCAGGAGGGCGAGCAGCGGCCCTATCCGGTGCACGGGGAGGGTGCGCCCAAAGAGGGTGAGCGCCGGCGGATCGGCTTTTTTCGGCTTGGTGGTCAATGCGGCGGATTAACCGCCCCAATTTCGGCAAAAAGCCAAATATGCCCGGGAGGCATGGCGGCCGGCAGCCCTTCGGGGATCAGCACTTGCGGAATACCCGGCGGGCCAGCCGCTTCGCGAGGTCGATATTGAAGGCCGGATCATCCGAAATATCCACGATCACCTTGAATTTGGCCCGGGCCACGAGGATGACAAGTGCGCTTTCCATGACATCCCACGCCGCCGCACCGCCGATCCCCTCCACGGCCAAGAACTTGACGTTGTCCGTCAGGATCTTGGACAGGTCTTGTCCGGTTTTTTGCTGGCTTTCGGAAAGCCCTTCTTCGTCCATTTTTTCCTGTGAGGTTTTCTGGTAATGGGCGATTTCCGCTTCCGTGGGCGTGCGATATGTGTTCCGGAAGCTGGCCTGCGGGTCCTTGACCTTATCACTGTAAATGCTCAGGCCGCCGATGCCAATCCGGTTGGACTTTGGCACCATGTATGCGCGTCCGCCGACACTGACCGTATCGGTG
>CAYMLN010000093.1:0-7600 GCA_964391045.1 uncultured Saprospiraceae bacterium | reverse complement strand
CTACAGTTGGTGGCTCTTTGCCGCGCTGATCTTGGCACCCGATCTGGCGATGCTCGGGTATCTGGTCAATCCACAGATCGGGGGGCTGATCTACAACCTTTTCCACACCTATCTGCTGGTGCTGCCCTTCTTGCTTGCAGCGCTGACATGGCTGGTGATGCGTGAACCCGGGGCTAAACAGGCAGGGGAGGAAACGCCCTCGCCGACTTTGCCCTTGTCGCGGCCGGATTCGACCGGCGAACAGCACGATAAGACCTTGTCGCCGCCGATGGCTCGGGAGGAGGAGCCAAAAGACGCGCCAAAGCCGGCCGACCGGGAAGGGAAACGAATCCAGGATCACGGAACCCTCTTCGCCGAGTATTACCGCCCCTACAAGGACCAGCTCCTCAATCCCGAGATGCGGGGTTCAGGCGATTTGATGTTGGCCATCGACAGCTTCCGGCTGAGCTACTGGGAAGGCAGTTACCCCGATGCCGTCATCCGGTTCAGCCGACTGCCCAATGAGCCGCGGCAAGCCGAGAATGATCTCTTTTGCTATGCCGGCGCATTGCTGGCCACGGGTCGGACGCAAGAGGCCGAAAACGTATTCGAAGGGATTGTCCGCCGCGGGAAGTCGATGTATGTGGCGGAGGCCCGGTTTGCCCTTGCCATGGCCCGATTGCGCCAGGGCGACCTGCCGGCTGCCCGGTTGTTGATGCAGCAATACCTGGATGACTCGCGGGCGAAGCAGCGTCCGGATGCGGAGAAGGTCATGCGGGCCATTTCCGATTGACGAGACATCATCAATGCTGAGAATCATGAACTGGCTGATATCAAGGGCGATCCTGCCGATTCTGTTGTGTCTTGCCAGTATAGGGCCGATCGAGGGACAGGGTCAGTCGGATCCGGGAGATTCGATCATCCTGCTCAAGGCAAATACATACCTCGCGGCCGGCCTTCCCGATTCGGCATTACGGGTTTGGACCCTTGCACTTGACGAGCACCAGCATGCCATTCCTGTGGATACGCTACGCGTGCTCAATGCTCGCCAACAGCGGGGCTACTTGTTGTATCGGCTTGGACGCTATACCGATGCGTTGCCCGATCTGCAGGACGCCCTCGCCCTCACGCAAGCCTATTATGGCGCCCAAAGCCGTGAGACGGGAGAAGCCCTCTTGCAGGTAGGTGACGTTTTCTTTTACCAGGCCGCATACCCGACAGCAGACTCGATCTACAGGATGGGCCTGCTCATCCTGAGGTCCGCCGCAGGCGAGAATGACCTGAAGACAGGCTGGGCAAGGCACAATTGCGGCCTGACGGCATTGTACAGCGGCCGGTTCCTTGCTGCGCTGGAAGAATTCGAGAAGGCGCTGGCCATCAAGCGCAAGTATTATGGGGAGGACAACGAGGATGTGGCCCGAACGCTCACCTTCCTGGGGTTTCTCTACAATCTTTTCGGAGATTACGAGAAGGGGGATGCCTGCACGGAGTCGGCTGCCCGGATCAGCCTGCGTACATATGGTCCCGATGAACTGGGCTATTATTACGCGAAGAACAACCTGGTTGAACTGCACATCCATCGTGGTGAGTTTGACCTGGCAAAGCGTGCGGCACGGGAAGCGATTGCCGGCAAGACCCGGTTGCTGGATACAAGCTTGTACTATGACATCGCGGGGTCGTGGAACTGGCTTGGCCTTGCCTTCCAGGCCGCCAGTCAGTTTGACTCCGCCCAGTGGGCCTTCAAGAAAGCGCTGCGCTACCATCAATGGAGCGGGTATAAGCGTGATCTTGAACAGGCCCATGTCCTCCACAACATGGGGACGACCGCCTTGTCCCTGGGCCAACCCGATAGCAGCCTCACGTATCTCGATCAAGCCTTGGCGGCGAAGGCGGCGATCAACGGGCCGGGAACGGAGGATTATGTCTCGACACTGATCATGCGCGGCTCTGCCCGGATGGCGAAGGGACAGCCCGATTCGGCATTGACGGACCTCCAATCGGCCATGATGTTTCTCGAGACGAACAGTATCCTCAACGGCCTGAACTATCGCTACTGTCTCGGCGAGTGCCTGGATGCGTCTGTCATGCTCGGCAAGTGGGCGGAGGCCAGGGCATTGGCGTTCAAATTGGTTGCGGCGAATAAGCGCAAGGTGATCGAGTATACCAACTTTGGTTCCGAGCGCGAGATGCTGATGGCTAGCGAAGAGGCACAGGGGACGCTCTGGCGGTTATACGACCTCAATGCGCGTTGGCCCGGTAGCCAGGACACGGCACTGGTCCGACTTCTGGCTGATGAAACGCTCTTCTACAATGGTTTTGTCCTCAACGAAATGGCCGGGATACGGCATCAATTGTACCGAGACACCCTTCATCGCCAGCTATTCGATGCGCTCAACATGGCCAAGTCCCGATGGCTGGCCGTCCAGTTGAAACTGGGCGTGGCTGACCCGTCTTTGCCGTTCATTCGCTCCCAGGTCGATTCGCTCGAGAAGGCACTCATACGCTCAAGTCACGCATATGCGGGCTTTCGGCAATCATGGACGACGTCAGATGTGATCCATGCGCTTCGTCCCGGCGAAGCGATGATCGTTTTTACAGAAATGGAACGAACGAACGGCATTGCACCTGTTCAAGAGTATGCCGCCTTCCTTTTTCGTTCCGATGACCAAATTCCAAGGCACTTCAGGCTTTTTGCCGTTTCGGATCAAGAAAGAAATGAAACATCTGCTTTTTCGATCAGGCACCTTTCCGAATCCGGGTTCCTCCTGGACAGCTTGTGGCTTAAGATCGAGCCTTTCCTGGCCGGCATCGAAAGGCTTTATTATCTGCCTGCAGGGGAACTGTGCCACGTGAATCTCGCCGCGCTTTCCCTGGACGACGGCACATTGCTCATGGAGCATCTTTCAGCCGTGAGACTGCTCAATGTCCGACGCATTCCCTCGCATGACATCCTGGCAAAGAAGCCGATGGATGCCGTCATTGCCGGCGGGATAGATTATGATGCCCCATCGACAGGAGGATCCAATGGTCCGCCGACGGAGGATGAGGTAACATTGCGCGGCGCACCGTGGACGGAGCGGGGCACGTCATTGGGGGCATGGTCCGGCTTGCCGGGCACGGCGGCGGAAGTCGAGACCATACGGAAGCTCTTGGCCGCACAGTATTGTGAAACGATCGTATTGTCCGGCCAATCAGCCACAGAAGAAGCGTTCAGGGGACTCGGGAAATCGGCCCGACGAGGACGCTCGCCTGAAATACTGCACCTGGCCACGCACGGGTATTACATTCCGTATTCCGAAGGAGATGAACAACGTCCGATGGCTGCACAATTCGTTTTCCCGCAAGTGCGCGATCCGATGGTCCGATCAGGGATCATTCTCGCCGGAGCAAATGCAGCCTGGACAGGTGCACGGTCCATCCCTACGGACCGCGACGGGATCGCCACCGCATCTGAGATCAGCCAGCTCGACCTCTCCGACACCCGGATTGTCGTGCTTTCTGCCTGCGAGAGCGGACTGGGGGACATCACTTCAGGCGAGGGAGTGATGGGGCTACAGCGGGCGTTTCGGATCGCGGGTGCGGATAAGATCATGGTGTCGTTGTGGAAAGTGCCGGATGCGGCCACCTCCTACCTGATGGGCCAGCTCTATCACTATTGGATCGTTGACGGGCTTTCGCCCAGACAAGCACTTGAGAGGGCACAGCGACATATGCGTGATGACGGGTTTCCTTTGTCGCATTGGGCCGGCTTCGTCCTCACCGAATAAGCCCGGTTAGTGCACGAACAACACCGAATTCTTGATCCCAAACCCGTCGTCCTCGATGACCGGGTTGTCCGGATCCGTGATCCACTTGCCGTCGACGATGAACTTGTATTGATGCTTACCGCCGGCGAGGGGGATCGACAGGATCCAGTCATCTTTCACCCGGATCATGCTGAGTTCTTTCTCGCGCCATTGGTTGAAGGAGCCGGCCAGGTAGACGCGTCCCGCGTCCGGAAAGCCTGAGAGCTTGAACACGACGGGCGTCGTAATGTACAGTATGGAATTGTAGGTGTCGTGTTCATTCTTGACCCGATCCGGATTGGCGGGGTCGTGCATCCATTCGCCGTCGACGATGAACTTGTATTCATACCGGCCGGGCGGCAGGTCGGCACGCAGCTGCCATCCGTCGTCGACCTTGCGCATCTGGAGGTCGTGCTCGTTCCAGCCGTTGAAATTCCCCGAGAGGATGACCTGCCGCGCATCGGGATACCCGCGCAGGAAGAATCGCACCTGGCCCGAGTCCTTCACGCTGATCACCGACAGGTCGAGCAGGTAGATGCCCTTGAAGAAGTCATCGTCAAAGGACTTGCTGTCCGATTTCGGCACGGGCCGTTCATCCATCGACCGGCCGTTGATGAGATACCGGAATTCCAGCGGGAAGCGATCGTTGAAGGTCTTGAGCGGCTTGCGGAGTTCGAAGGTGAATTCCGACGTCTGGTTCATCCGCCAGCCTTTTTCACTCCATGCGTTGAAGGATCCACTGATGGCCACCTTCTCGATGCCAAGGTCGCGGAAGTCGAGCGTCCCGGCCGTGTCCAGGTCCAGCGCCTTCATATACTGCCGGACGTCGAAGACGAAGACGACCTCTTCCCCGTCGATGTAATACGACGAGGCCGGCGACTGTTGCGCGACCACGCCTGTCGCGACGAGCATGCCCAGCCAAAGCAAGGCGAGCCGGAGAAGATGGTCGATATGTCGGGGCATATGCATGTCAGGAGCGAACAGGAGGGAAAAAATAGAGTTTTTCTTTTCGGTAGCTGATCAGGGTGCGACGGCTCTTGAGGAATTCATACCCGAGGACGCCCGTCGCCCGCACGCGGAGCCCCTCGTTGATCGCATCGAGGCTCGTCAGGAGGGTATTCATGTTTGCCGTAAACTGGCTGCCGCACCGGACGTCCCGCATGACACCCGCGAGCACTTCGACAGTCCGATCCCCGACGCCGATCATGTTGACCCGCTTGAGTACGGTGAAGTTGTCCAGCGCCTTTCGGTTCACGTTCCGGTCGATGAGGTTCAGCTCCGCGCCCGAATCGACGATCATCTTCAGCCGCACCTTGTTGATCTCCGCGTCGACCATGATCAGGTGATGCTCGAGCCTGAACGCCAGGCTGTCACTGGGCACCGCCGGGAAGCCGGCCGGATCGAGCCGCGCACCTTTCTTGTCGACCGGGATCAGTACGATGTACCGCCCCGGATAATCGATCATCACGTCGAATTCCCCAAGCACTTCAAAGCCCAGGATCCCCGTGATCCGGATGTTCTTCTTTTGTTCGATGTGCCCAAGATCGGCGAGGTGCGCGGGCCGGTCGCGCAAGGTCAACCCCTCCAGCCGGATGCTGTCCACATCTCTCTCCCGCACCTGGCCCACCAGGCCGGTATTCCCCACCGATGCCACCGGTCGCCCGCCGGAAAACGCGGGAAAATGATGTTGATTGAGTACCAAATGCTCGGACCCCGTATCGACGATAAACAGCCCGGTCACCGTATCGACACGCACCTCCACCGCCATCAGCTGCCCCACCTGCCTGAACGGGATATACACGTTCCGCTCCGGCGTCACCGCCGCCTCCGGAAACTGGATCGTGCAACGCACCACAGGCACGACATCCGCCGCACGTGCAGGCGTCACGAGCCACCCCGCCAGCAGCATGACGACGATACTCCGCCAGGGAATGTTCATGCACGGAAATTACGCATGCCGATGGGAAGTGTAGGGGGTAGAGGTTAGAGTTTAGGGTTTAGAGTGTAGCGGTCGAGACAGATGAGACAGTCGAGACAGTTGAGTCGCTATATGGGAAGTGGCCAGCTGCCTAAACTGTCTAAACTGTCTCAACTTTCTAAACGTCCCTTGGGATAACCGAGAGGCCCTGTCCAGGTCGAGACAGTTGAGACGGTCGAGACAGTTGAATCTGTCAGCCCTGGTTCAAGCGCTTAAACAATTAAACACTTAAACATTTAAACCCTAACCTCTAAACCCTAACCTCTAAACCCTAACCTCTAAACCCTACCCATTACACATTACACGTTACACAGTAATTAAGCTCTCGCCACTTTCAAGCGTAGATTCCCCCCGTCCAGCCACTCCACATCCGACCCGTCCGGCTGGTCGACAGCGGTAAGGCTGTCGGCCAGGGTCTCGGCGCAGATGTAGTCGCCATGGCCGGCGAGCGCAGTTGCGATACCCTCGATGTTCTCCACCTCGACGACGATGCGGTCGGTGACATTAAGGCCCTGGGCCTTGCGCAAGTTCTGGATGCGGTTGACGAGCTCGCGGGCGATGCCTTCAGACACCAGGGCGTCGTCGAGCGTGATGTCGAGCGCCACGGTGAGCGAACCCTCCGTGGCGACTTGCCAGCCGGGGATGTCCTCAGAGAGGATCTCGAGGTCCTCGCGCTCGAGGGTGATGCCTTCGCCGCCGAGGTCGAAGGTGAGTTGCCCGGTCTTCTCAAAGTCGAGGATCGTCTGCTGGTCGAATTCCTGGACCGCGGCCGCGAGGTCTTTCATCAGCTTGCCGTAGCGCTTGCCGAGGGTCTTGAAGTTGGGCTTTGCTTTCTTCGACACGATGCCGGCGGTATCGGTGATGAACTCGACCTCCTTGACGTTGACCTCGGCGAGGATCAGGTCCTTGACGAGCTCGACGTCGGCCTGGAACTGCTCATCGACCACCGGCAGGAGGATGCGGCGCAGCGGCAGGCGTACGCGGAGCTTCTCCTTCTTGCGGATGGAGAGGACGAGCGAGCTGATCTGCTGGGCATAGTCCATGCGGCGGTTGAGCGCCTCGTCCATCAGGGCCGGGTCGGCGTCGGGAAGATCGGTGAGGTGTACGCTGAACTTCGCCCCGATCATGTTGTCGGTGAGGTTGCGGAACATCCATTCGCTGAAGAAGGGCGCGACGGGCGAGATCAGCTGGCTGATGGTCGTCAGGCAGGTGTGCAGCGTCGCGTAGGCGGCGCGCTTGTCGGCCGTGAGGTCGCCTTTCCAGAACCGCCGGCGGTTGAGGCGCACGTACCAGTTGGACAGGTGGTCGTCGACGAAGACCTCGATCCTGCGGCAGGCCGACGTGACGTCGTAGTCGTCCATATCCCCGCGATACTCGGCGATGAGCGTGTGCAGGCGCGACAGGATCCACCGGTCCACTTCGGGCCGCTCGTGCACGGGCATGACGTCGAGATCGTCGCCGCGCCATTCGTCGAGGTTGGCGTACAGGGCGAAGAAGGAGTAGGTGTTGTACAGCGTGCTGAACAACTTGCGCGTGCTCTCCACGATGCCCTCGAGGTCGAACTTGAGGTTGTCCCACGGCTGCGCGTTGGAGATCATGTACCAGCGCGTTGCGTCGGCGCCGTAGGTGGCGAGGGTCTTGAACGGATCGACGGCGTTGCCGAGGCGCTTGGACATCTTCTGGCCGTTCTTGTCCAGGACGAGCCCGTTCGACACCACGTTCTTGAAGGCGATCGAGTCGAAGGCCATCGTCGCGATGGCGTGCAGGGTGAAGAACCACCCGCGCGTCTGGTCCACGCCCTCGGCGATGAAGTCGGCCGGGAAGTGCCGGTCGAACGTGTCGCCGTTCTCGAAGGGAT
>CAYMLN010000092.1:0-7616 GCA_964391045.1 uncultured Saprospiraceae bacterium | reverse complement strand
GATGCCCGGCATCATGATGTCGAGCAGGATGAGGTCGGGCAATTCCTTCTGGGCCAGCTTGATGGCGTCCGGCCCGTTCGACGCCCGCACGACGTCGAAGCCGTTCCTCGACAGGTTGTAGTGGAGGAACTCGAGGATGTCCGGCTCGTCATCTACGATAAGGACTTTGATCTTGGGTTCCATCGGCGCGTGCAATAGGTCTCTAAGCTACGGTCGGCCGCGCCCCGATGCCGGTCGGGCAAGGCGCCTGCCGCTGCAAATATCCGAAGAATATGGCGGGAATAGGGGAGAGGTCCTCTGCAAGGCCGTCGGTTAAACGCGCTTTTACACGTTCGGGCACGGTCTGTTAATGCTGTGTAAATGAAAATTGCGCGCATCGCCGACTTTCCCCGGTGTTCAAGGCGAAGCTGTAAATGGAGGGTAAAAAAACACGCCGGGACATCCGGACCGAATTAACGAAAACTTGAACGCCCTTATTTGACGGGGCCTCTGGGGTGCCGGTAGCTTTGCAGCGTGATTTTTCAACCACGTTTTTTCACGCCTACGGCAAACCTGAGCACATGAAATCCATCATTACGACACTTCTTTCTTTTCTCACCCTGGCGCTTTGGGCCCAGCCGGTGATCAATATCTCGGACAGCGATCTCCAGGGTGGCCAAAACTACTCCTGGACCAACGATAATGTATATCTGCTGGACGGCCTGGTCTTCCTCGAGGAAGGCAGCGCCCTCCATATCGAGCCCGGCACGGTGGTGAAGTTCACCCCGCGCGCCGACGTCGGCAATCCCTCCGCCCTGGTGATCACCCGCGGTGCGAAGATCTACGCAGAGGGTACGGCCGAACTGCCGATCATCTTCACCGCCGAGGCGGATGATGTCAATGTGCCGGACGACCTCGGCCCGACGGACAACGCCCTCTGGGGCGGGGTCATCCTGCTCGGCCGCGGCGTCACGCAGAAGAACGGCAATGCCGAGGCGAGCATCGAAGGCATCGACACCTCCGAGCCGCGCGGCGTCTACGGCGGTTCGGACAACGCCGACGACTCCGGCGTCCTCAAGTACGTATCGATCCGCCACGGCGGTCGCCAACTGGTCTCGGGCAGTGAGATCAACGGCCTGACCCTCGGCGCAGTCGGCAGTGGCACCACGCTCGAATACATCGAGATCTACGCGAACTCCGACGACGGGATCGAATTCTTCGGCGGTGCGCCGAACCTCAAGCACGCTGTCGTGGCCTTTGCCGAAGACGATTCCTTCGACTGGGATGAGGTCTACAGCGGACAGGGACAATTCTGGTTCTCCATCCAGCGCGACGACATCGCGGATGCGGGTGGCGAGCTCGATGGCACCACGCCCGACGACCTCGTGCCGTACAGCAACCCGACCGTCTACAACTGGACGCATATCGGCTCCGGCCAGGGTGCAGCCGCATCCAACCCCGTGGGTCTGCTCCTTCGCGCCGGCACGGCCGGCACGATCGCCAATACGATCGTCACGGACATGAAGAACAAGGGCATCGAGGTCCAGGACAAGAACAGCGGCACGAACGACGCTCACCAGAAACTCCTCAACGGGGAGATCACGCTGGCCAGCCTCCTCTTCTGGAACATCGGCAGCAACACGACGCTGGATGCCACGTCTACGGGCATCATCCGTGTCACGTCCAACCAGCCTTCGCAAGACGATCCGGACGCTTCCGACCTGATCGCCCATTTCCTGGCCAACAACACCGCCATCGCGGATGCCGGCATTCGCAATATCAGCCGCCAGCAGGACGGCACCCTCGACCCGCGGCCTTCGCGCAGCGGCGCAGCGTACAATCATCCGCTTGCTGCCGAGCCGGTCAACGCCTTCTTCGAGGATGTCGACTATGCGGGCGCCTTCGGCTCGAATCCCGACCAACTCTGGATCTCGGGCTGGACGGCACTCTCGCGCAACGGCCACCTGGCCGATCCGAATGCCGGCGGCGAAACGATCTACATCACGGACAGCGACCTCAATGCAGGCGAGACGTATAATTGGACAAGCAACAACACGTATGTCCTCGACGGGCTCGTCTTCCTCGAAGAGGGCGGCGTACTGAACATCGAGGCCGGTACGGTGGTGAAGTTTACCCCGCGGGCCGATGTGGGCAATCCCTCCGCACTCGTCATCACCCGCGGCGCGAAGATCTATGCCGAAGGGACGAAGGACCTGCCGATCATCTTCACCGCCGAGGCGGATGATGTCAACGATGCATTCGATCTCGGACCGACGGACAACGCCCTCTGGGGCGGCGTCATCCTGCTGGGTCGCGGCATCACGCAAAAGAACGGCAACCCTGAAGTCAGCATCGAAGGCATCGACACCTCCGAGCCGCGCGGGATCTACGGTGGTTCGGACAACACCGACGACTCCGGCGTGCTCAAATACGTAACGATCCGCCATGGCGGTCGCCAACTCGTCTCCGGCAGTGAGATCAACGGCCTGACCCTCGGCGCAGTCGGCAGTGGCACCACGCTCGAATACATCGAGATCTACGCGAACTCCGACGACGGGATCGAATTCTTCGGCGGTGCGCCGAATCTCAAGTACGCGGTCGTCGCTTTCGCCGAGGACGATTCCTACGATTGGGACGAGGTCTATACCGGGAAAGGTCAGTTCTGGTTCTCCATCCAGCGCGAGGACATCGCGGATGCGGCGGGTGAGCTCGACGGCACGACGCCCGACGACCTGGCGCCGTACAGCAATCCCGTCGTGTACAACTGGACGCACATCGGTTCCGGCCCTGGCGCAGCCGCTTCCAATCCCGTGGGCTGGCTCTTCCGCGCCGGCACGGCCGGTACGATTGCCAACTCGATCGTGACGGAAATGAAGAACAAGGGGATCGAGGTGCAGGACAAGAACACGGGCACCAACGACGCACACCAGAAACTCATCAACGGCGAGATCTTGATCGGCGGCAACTTGTTCTGGAACATCGGCAGCAATACCACCCTGGATGCTTCCTCGACGGGGATCATCCGCGTGACGTCCAACCAGCCGATGCAGGATGACCCGGATGCCTCCGACCTCATCGCCCATCTCACGGCCAACAACAGCACCATCGCGGATCCGGGTATCCGCCGCGTGAGCCGCGACCAGGACAACCTCCTGGATCCGCGCCCGCTGACCACCGGCGCCGCCTACACGAACCCGCGCATCACGCTTCCGGCCGGCGACGCATTCTTTACCGAGGTGAATTACACCGGCGCCTTCAGCGCCGACCCCGACCAGTTCTGGATCGACGGTTGGACCACGCTGGCCCGCAACGGTCACCTGGGTCTCGTCACCGCCACCGAGCAGCCGGCGCCCCGAAATGCCGAGGTTCCGTTCGTGATCTATCCCAACCCGACGCTGGGTAACGCGACGATCACGATCGACAACCAGGCCAACGAGGCGATCCGCGCCCAGGTATACGGCATGGACGGCAGCCTCAAGCAGATCCTCACGCATGTCGCGCCGGGCCAGACGACGGTCAACGTCGGTTCGCTCGCACCGGGCATGTATGTCCTGAAACTCACGACCTCGACGGGCCTCTTCTACACCCGGAAGGTCGTTGTCGAATAATTGCATCGTAAGGGGAGAACCCGAATCAACCATGCTGGAGGTCATTCGTGACCTCCAGCTTTTTTGAAAAAGTTAATCTGTTCAAGCTGATATGAAATCCCTGTTCAACCCGCGTGTGCATTTGTGCACCGCATTCATCTTGTTGTCCACCCTGCTTTCCGCCCAGAAGGGGGTCGTCAGCGGAAAGGTCGTCGACAAATCATCGGGCGAGGCCATCATCGGGGCCATCGTCCTCCTTCTCCAGGACAGTGCACAGGTCGCCGGCGCCGCCACCGACCTTGACGGGAATTACCTCTTGCAGGCCAATGAAGGCACCTATGACGTACAGGTCAATTACCTGTCGTACGCCCCGTTCCGGATCGCTGGATTTGTCGTGAAGAATGACGAGGTGGCGACCCTGGATATCCCCATGCAGTCGTCGTCCGTCGAACTCGGCGAGATCGTCGTCAAGGCGGAAGCCGTCCGGACCACGGAAGTGGCCCTCGTCGCACTCCAACGCCGCGCTGTCGCCATCCAGGATGGCGTATCCTCCCAGCAGATCTCACGCACCGGAAGTTCGACCGCAGCGGACGCCGTCCGGCAGATGCCCGGCGCAGTCGTAGAGGGCGGACGTTTCGTCGTCGTACGGGGTCTTGGTGACCGGTACTCCCTTTCGCAGATGAACGGCGTCACCCTGCCGAGCACGGATCCTTACCGGAACGCGTCGAGCATGGACCTCATCCCGAGCAAGATGATCGACAACGTGATCTCCGTCAAGACGTTCACGCCCGACCTGCCCGGTAATTTTTCCGGTGGCCTTATCAACATCGAGACGAAGAGCATCCCGGACCGGTTCAACCTGTCGCTGGAGCTCAGCGGCTCGTACAACACGCAGTCTTCGTTCAACAGCAACTTCCTGGCCTCCGAGGAATCGGGCAAGTACGATTGGCTCGGCTTCGAGGACGGCACACGGGCCATGCCGTCGATCATGGAGGATCCCGCCGTGCGGGACCTGATGTCCTCCAGCACCTATCTCACGGCCCGCCAACCGGGCAATGAAGCGGTCACATCCGTGTTCCACGAGACATCCCGGGCCTTGAGCAATACGTTCATTCCGGTCAACCGCTCGTCGCCGCTCAATACCGGCTTCAACCTGTCGCTCGGCAACCGCTTCAAGGTATTCAATAACGATCTCGGCTTTACCGCGGCGGTCAATTACGGGAATACGTTCCAGCACTACGAGGGCGCAAAGGTCTCGACCTGGATCAATACCAACTCCGATTTCCTGTTCGCCTACCAGGACCTGACAGAGACCAAGAGCGTCCAGAATCCCAGCCTCGGCGCACTGCTCGACGTGGCCTACAAGATCGGGCAGAACCACAAGATCGGCGCCAACGTCATCTTCAACAACGACGCGGAGCTCATCTCGCGTGAACAGGCCGGCTCGTTCCTCGGCCAGGTGTCCAACAGCGCGGCGGTCTTCAACACCCGCTCCGTGGAATTCCTCCAGCGGCAGATGGCCAACTACCAGCTGAGCGGCGGTCACGTGCTGCCCAAGTTCGGCAATGTCCAGGTGGACTGGAGCGCGTCCCTCAGCCGGTCGTTCCAGGAAGAGCCGGACCTGAAGTACTTCGCCTTCACGACGGAATGCTACGACAACGGAGGCGAAATGGTCTGCGACTACTACATGAACAACGCGGAATATGCATTCCCGTACCACTTCTTCCGTCGGCTGGATGACAAGGGCGGAGAGGCTAAGGTGGACATCACGATCCCGTTCTCCACGGGAAAGGAATGGTCGGCCGGCAACAACATCAAGATCGGCGGCCTGTACAACCGGATGGACCGGGACTTTGGCGAGTACCGCTACCAGATGAACAACAGCGGCGTGCCGTCGAAGATCGGCTTCACCCAGTTTGCCGGTGATTTCGACGCGTTCCTCGATCCGGCCAACTTCGGCATCATCGACACCACGTATAAGGCCGACGGTTCGGTCAACCGGTACCAGACCGGGTATCATTACATCAACCAGATCAACGCGAAGAACTTTTACACCGGCGAGCAGCAGATCGGCGCGCTCTATGCAATGGCGACCTACGGCCTCACGCCGAAGCTGAAGCTCATCGGCGGCGTGCGCATGGAGACGACGGACATCAATGTTGTGAGCCAGGACACGACCGTGGCGCCCGGCGCGATCAACCAGACCGACTTCCTCTACTCCCTCAATGCGATCTACACGCTCACGGAGCGGTCCAATCTCCGTCTGGCGGCCTCGCAGACCCTCGCGCGGCCCAATATGCGGGAGTTGGCGCCCTTCGTCCAGTTTGACACGAAGAACGGCTTCTTCAACGTCGGGAATCCCGCGCTCAAGCGCACCCTCATCCACAACTACGATGTGCGCTATGAGTTCTATCCCGCCTCCGGCGAACTCATCGCACTGAGCGGTTATCTCAAGGTATTCAACGACCCCATCATCCGGGCCTTCAATCCCCGCGCAACCATTCCGGAACTTTCGTTTATCAACGTGGACCAGGCCATCGTCTACGGCGTGGAGCTCGAGCTTCGCAAGCAACTCGCGTTTATCGCGCCCGCCTTCCGGAATTTCTACTTCAACACCAACCTCGCGCTCATTCATTCGTCCTACGACATTCCGCAGGATGAGCTCCAGAATTCGCAGAACATCGATCCCGACTACGACCAGACGACCCGTCCCTTCCAGGGCCAGGCGCCGTACATCATCAACGCCATCCTGTCCTACATCCAGCCGGAGAACGGTTGGGAAGTGGCGGTGGCGTACAACGTGTCGGGCCAGAAACTCTACAACATCTCGCTGTTCGCGACGCCTGACGTTTACGAACAGCCCATCTCCATGCTCAACCTGAAGGTGTCGAAGCGCATCGCCGATCACTTCCAGGTGAGCCTCAGCGCCCGGAACCTGCTCGATGCGGTCAACCGCAAGACCCTCGACTTCATGGGCCAGGATTACGTGGCGGAGTCCTTTACCCTCGGACGTACGTTCGGGGCCAGCCTGACCTACCAGATCCGGTAGGCCAGGGCTTTACAACAGGCGCCGTCGCCGGCGCCGCACAGGTTTGGAACAGATTTCTTTTTATCAGCGCCCCGGGTGCGAATGCGTACCTGGGGTTCTTTTTTTTAGGTGAATGCCCTCCCCGCGTCGTCCCTTTTCCGGCAATAGTTGCATTTTTCGGACGTTTTTAGCGTTATTGCCCGTATGTATCAGTTTGCTTCCGCACAAGTGTATGTCCAGAGCCGTTGGAAGGGACGCATGGTGTCCATGCTCGTCCATGTATTGCTCCTGGTGGCTGCATTCCTGCCGCTTCTCCACTTCGAACCGCCGGTCAAGCCCGGTGAAGAAGCGATCGTGATCCAGTTTGACTACCCGTACAACGAATACGTAAAGCCGGAGAAATTCGTGGATCCCACCACCGGTGAGACCTCGAAGATGTCGGGCAGCGAAGCCGGCGGCAGCGAAGTGTCTGAGGAGGCATCGCGCTCCCGGCCGCAGATGGCTGCTCCGGCGCCGATCGGTGCCTCTGCTTCGGCCTCGGCCGCTTCACCGATCAGCAGCTCGGTGCGCACCAACATCGGGGCGATCCCCCTTCCGGCGCCGAGCATTTCAAAGCGCGAGGCGTGGGCGTCCGTCGAGGATTTCGGCGGTTTCGAGTCCGACGAGGTGGGCGAGATGCAGCTGATCGACTGGTCCGAGGGCTCCTTCGGCGACGTGCCGGGCAAGGGCACCGGTGACGGCGATGACGATTCGGATATCTGGAGTGACGGATTTGGTTCCGGTACGGGTGGTACCGGCGGCAGCGGCGGCGGTCCGGGCGGCGGTGTCGGCAAGGGTTCCGGACCGGGCGGCGGCACAGGCACCGGCGGTGCGGGCAACAAGACCGGCGTCGGGCAGAACGGCACAGGACTCGATTGGGGCGTAGGCATGGATGAAGGATTGGCCCGCAGGCTCTACAAGCGCGCAGATGTGGCGAAGCTGGCGACCAAGTCGGGCAGGGTCGCCATCGATATCTGCGTAGA
>CAYMLN010000091.1:0-7637 GCA_964391045.1 uncultured Saprospiraceae bacterium | reverse complement strand
GGCGACGGCCTTTGTATGGCCGTAAGCGACGGCGAAACCACTGACATGTAAAGAGGCGATACCGGGTCCTGTCCCCAATCAATTGAAGAAACTTTCGGCTTCTGGCAAAGTGCCTTGCTTGATGCCAGAAATATGGGCGCCGGCTCAGAAGCAAGATGGTGTCCCGAGTAGTGCGTATGGAGACAATTGCCCAGGTCCTCACCCGGATAATAATGGGGTCGTATTGACATTTAGGACGGCCTTAAAAATCGTTTTGGCCATTTGTCGATGCGGTCCCCTACTCCAGAGACCGACGCACGACTGCGGCAGACATGCTCGGCGCATGCTCCTCTTGCGCCGAGCATAGTTGAAGACTACGTCTTCATCCGAGGTGGATAACCTTGGCATCCTGCAGTAAGCTCCGGAGGAGCGGAAGCTATTTAGAATCCGAGGCATGTGAAACTAACCTCCCGATCCCGGTGGAACGGGATCGGCTGAAAAATTGTCACCCCGCAACCCGGGGCTGAAGCCCCGGGCTAGGAAATGTGTCGGGGCGCTGCCCCTTTGATCCGCTTAAATTCCCTGTAAATCGCCTTGACAGGCAAATCATTTTGGATACTGGCGCTCCGTCGCGATCGTGGGTAGCGCAGGACAGTAGGCCATGTGTCTCCAAGGTCATGCTTTTGAGACAGCCCCTACGGGCTGCGGAACAACCACAGTCCCACAATCCACCAAAGCCCCACCTTGCAAGAACGACTCAACCACCGTACGAGATCCGGAAGATCTTGCCCCCAAGGTCGTCCGACACGAGCATGGAGCCGTCGGGCAGCCATTCGATATCTACGGGCCGGCCCCAGGCCTTGCCGTCCTGCAACCATCCTTCGGCAAAAGGTTCGTATCCCGTGGCCCGGTTGCCGTCGAGCGTCACACGCGTGATCCGATACCCGACAGGTTCGTTTCGGTTCCACGAACCGTGCTCGGCGATGAAGACGCTCTGCGTGTACGCTGCTGGAAACATCTTGCCTGTGGAGAACTCCAGGCCCAGTGGCGCCACATGTGCGCCGAGCTTCTGCGCCGGTGGTGTAAACTCCGCGCAGGTGTGTTTGCCGGCGAGCTTCGGGTCCGGGTAGTCGCCCTGGTGGCAATACGGGAAGCCGAAATTCATCCCGTCGCGGGACGCATGGTTGAGCTCGCAGGCGGGCAGGTCATCGCCCAGCCAGTCCCCGCCGTTATCGGTAAACCACAATTCCTTCGTCTCCGGGTGCCAGGTAAAGCCTACCGTGTTCCGGATGCCGCGTTGCACGATCTCCCGCTTCCGCGTGGCCATGTCGATGCGCGTGATCGTGGCGAAGATCTCGTCCTCCGACGCGCAGATGTTGCACGGTGCGCCGACGGGCACGTAGAGCTTGCCGTCCGGGCCGAAAGCGATGTACTTCCATCCGTGATGGGTCTTCGTGGGATAATCATCAACAAAGACTTCCTGTCGCGGCGCGTCAAGGTTTTTCTCGATCGCCGGGAAGCGAAGCACGCGGCTGATCTCCGCCACATACAAGTCGCCGTCCCGATACGCAACGCCGTTCGGCTGGTTGAGCCCCGAGGCCAGCACCCACTGCTTGTCGGCTTTCATGTCCCCGTCGGTATCCTGCAAGGCATACACGTTGCCGGCCTCCTTCGACCCGACGAACAGGATGCCGGACGGGCCCAGGACCATCGAGCGCGCATTGGGCACATCATCGGCAAACACGTCGATCCGGAATCCGGGCGGCAGGGTGATCCGGCTCAAGGGATCGGATGCCGGACGGGTATTCGCCTCCGGCACCGAGGATTCGGCCGGTCGGTCCGCCGGGCGGCAGCCTCCCAACAGGAAGAGCATGAAGAATATGGTCGAGGCGATCATTGTGCAAGCTTTCATGACGAAAAATAGCTAATGATCTGTAAACAGGTTCGACCTGGAATCGTTCAACCGCAGGATGCAGTCAACGGATGATTGCCATCATGCGTTGCGTTGACAAGCGTCATTGATTTCCCCAAAGGATCCGGATACCTTGAGAACGGCTTGTGCGATAAATCCACATGTTGTTTGGTCATGATCGCCTTGAAGATGCCGTTAGGTCATGGATCCTTCATCGAGGGTGACCTTGTCGTTCCTTCCGGCGCGGGTGGCCTCGTGATCTTCATCCACGGGAGCGGGAGCAGCCGCTTCAGTCCGCGCAATCGCCATGTCGCGCGCGCCTTGCAAGAGAATGGACTCGCCACCTTGCTGGCTGACCTGCTGACCGAAGATGAGGATGAAACGTATTCGAACCGTTTCGACATCGAAAAGCTCACGGACCGCGTGCTCGGGCTGCTCGACCTTGTCGGCGAACGGCCAGACATCGCAGGCTTGCCTGTCGGGCTGTTTGGCGCGAGCACGGGTGCGGCCGCCGCCCTGGCTGTCGCAGCTGCGCGACCCGACCGCATACGCGCCGTCGTGTCGCGTGGCGGCCGGCCCGACCTGGCGATGGACATCCTGGGGAACGTGAAAGCGCCGACCCTCCTGATCGTCGGTGGCCTGGATGGACCGGTCATCGACATGAACGAGCGCGCGCTGGATCACCTGGCCTGCCCGAAGGACCTGGTGATCGTCGACGGCGCCACCCACCTTTTTGAAGAACCCGGCAAACTGGACGCCGTGGCGCACCTGGCCACCGATTGGTTCATGCGTCATCTCGTCGTTCTCGCTCCTGCTGCTAATCCTCGACGCCATGATCTATGAAGACCGCTGGGACGCCGCTTTTCGCCTGATCCCGATGCTCAGCCGTTTTGCCGAAGAGGACTGCGTCGTCTTGGCCGTGCCGCGCGGCGGGGTGCCGATCGGCTACGCGATCGCCAAGGCCTATTCCTTTCCGCTCGACCTCCTGCTCGCCAAGAAGCTCGGCCACCCCGGCAATCCCGAACTGGCCATCGGGGCGGTGTGCCTGGACAGTGAGACGGTGGACGAACACACCCATGTGTCGGAGGATTACATCCGGGAACAGATCCCGCGGATCCGGGAGGCGCTGAAAGAACGACGCAAGAAATTCATGGGCGACCGCCTGCCTATCGACCTGGCGGACAGGACGGTCATCATCGCGGATGACGGCATCGCCACCGGGCACACACTGATGGCGGCGATCGGGATGATCCGCAAGCGCAATCCCCGCCGGATCGTCGTGGCCGTTCCCGTGGCCCCGCGCCAGACAGCACGGACGTTCCGCGAGTTGGCGGACGACTTCATTTGTCCCTACCTGCCGGATGACTTCTACGCCGTCGGCCAGTTTTACAAGAACTTCGACGAAGTCACGGATGATGACGTGATCAAGCTGATGCAGGCGGCACAGGACCTTGAAGACGCAAGGAGCGCATCATAGGGACACATCCTCTTCCGGCGCGCGCGGCTCAATCTGGCCCGCCCGTCCCAACGTGAATTCCCGCCGCACGACCCACCCCGACCGGTTGTGATCGAGGATGGCGAATGATTTCACCTTGAAGGAAATGTCGAGGCGCTTCTCGCCATAGTGCGCCCACATCGCGTGGAACTGCGGCTCTTCCATGTCGCGATGGGCCAGGGTCAGGTGAGGGTGGTACGGCTTATCCGGATACCGGGCCAGGACGCCGGGCATTCGTTCCTCCAGCCGGTTCCTCCAGTCGCGGTACAGATCATCCAGCTCGACATTCCGGACCGGCCGGATATACAACACGCGCGGGGCGAACGCACCGAATCCCCGGAGTCGTATGGTGAACGAAGCATGCGCCGGCGCCAGCTGTGCGGCGATCTCCTCCAGTAGTTCGATCCGGTCATCCCCTACCTCGATCGGCGGGATGACGGTGATGTGCGGGGGCGTCCGCAAGGCATGCCGGGGACCCCAGGTGTCGGCAATGCGCTGCTGCTCGGCCCGCACGTAGGCGGCGAGGGCTTCGGGGGGCAGGACGGCGATCAGGCGGAGGGGAGGGCGCATGCGAAAAGAAGGGAAAAGCTAATAACTAAAAGTGAAAAGTGAACAATGAACAATGAGCAATGAACAATGAACAATGAACAATGAAAAGCTAGAAGTTGGAGGAATAGGTAATCGACACTCAAGACTGGGATATGATGCGTTGACCCAGCATGACAAGAATTGGAAGGGCGAAGCCCTGACATCCTTGTAGCATTGAATAGCGAGAAGCTAAAAGTGAAAAACGAAAAACGAAAAGTTTTCTGCGTTCTCCGACCGGAACATGAAAGAGTGCGAATTTCCTGATGGCGCGGCATGCTGAAGGGAGGATTGTGGGCTCCGTGCCTCCGTGCGAAATTTGATATCCAATGAAGTGGACAATGCTCAATGAAATACGCGGCTACGAATCCGTTTGAACCATAATGAAGGGTACTATCTTGCTAACATGAATTGGACCTTGTGTCTTTACGTGCCTATCCTGCTCACAGGATGCCGGGACGCGGAATCGCCGGCCTGGGCGCCGGAGGCCGGCCCCACCGGACCCGGGAGCGAAGCGCCTGCCTTTCATGTCGGGCCGCAGGGGGCCGTCTACCTGAGTTGGATCGAATGGGTGGATGACTCGACCTCGACACTGCGCTTCAGTGCGCGGAAAGAAAACGCGTGGACGCCACCGCGGGAGATCGCTCGGGGGACGGACTGGTTTGTCAACTGGGCCGACAGGCCGGGCCTCACGGCGTTTTCGGACGGACAACACCTGGCCGCGCACTGGCTGCAGAAAAGCGCGAATGGAAAATACAATTACGATGTCCTGATTGCCCTCTCCCCGGATGGCGGGGAGACATGGGGCGAGCCATTTGTCCTGCACGATGACGGGATCGCGGCCGAGCATGGCTTTGTCAGTACAGCGAGGGATGGGGACAAGCTTTTCTTCTGCTGGCTCGATGGTCGTAATACGCGGAAGGATGATGCCCCGCATGATGGGCATGGACATGATCACACCGGCGCGATGACCCTGCGCGGGGCCTGGCTCGACCGGGATGGCCGAAAGACGGGCGATGTCCAACTCGACAGCATGATTTGTGATTGTTGTCCGACAGCGGTTACGCCGTTCAACAACGGGCTCGTGGTCACCTACCGCGACCGTTCGCCGCAGGAAGTCCGCGACATCGCACAGGTTCGGTGGGATGGCCAGTCGTGGTCCGACCCGGTCATCCCGCATGCGGACGATTGGCTCATCGCCGGATGTCCGGTCAACGGGCCGGCGATGGCGCATCGCGGGGATACGATCTGCCGCGTGTGGTACGGCGTGCGGGATTCCGTTGCGCATGTATCGGCGGCCCTTTCCCATGACGGGGGAGATTCCTGGCAAGCGCCAGTCCTGCTCGATGGAAACGAGCCTGTGGGCCGCGTAGACGTCATGGACACCGATGCCGGATTTTTCGTGACCTGGATCGGTCGATGTACGAAAGACACGACGTGCCTGCTGGGTTTGAACCTCATGGTGAATGGACGGACACAGCCAATCGAACGAATCGCTGCACTATCCGCCAGTCGGATAAGTGGATATCCGGTCGTGATCTACGCGGATGGAACGTACCTTTCGGCATACCCCTCCGAGACGGACGGCGTGACCCGAATCAGCATGGCCAAGCAGGTACACCGATGAATCTTCGGTATCCCCTTCACGCCTTCGTCGACCAATGACTTGAATGTCCTGTATAATCACCCCTGATTTAAAATAAGGCATGATCACGCTCCACCCTATTATCCCCACGTCCGCAAGAGAACATCCCATATTCGGGAAAGGTCGATGCCTCGAGGTCCTGGACATGTACGAGACCTTCTACGCCCGGATCGGGGATTCGGCGCCAGGGCTCGGTTACTTCATCCTTCGGGATGAGCAGGTCGTGGGCACGTGCGGCTTCGCCGGTCAGCCGGCGGAAGGTTGTGTGGAGATCGCGTACTGGACATTCCCCGAATTCGAAGGGCAAGGCATCGCCTTCGCTGCGAGCGGCGCGTTGATCCGGATCACCCGGGCAGCAGACCCGGCGCTGGCCATCACGGCGAATGGCGACCGCCTTCACCTGCGCCGTGCGCAGCCATCACGGCGAAGACCGCGCCGGAGCCGAATGCCTCCTCGCGCATCCTGGAAAAGCATGGTTTCGCGCGCGCGGGCATCGTACAGGACCATGAGATCGGCGATGCCTGGCTGTGGCGCCTGGACCCGTGATGCGACGGACGGACCGAAATCATCTGCAGCGATGAGGGGCGTCATCAGGCAGGTCTCTCCCCTTGCGCTATTTTTTCGGGATAAATGTCGATTGCCATGCACACCGGTCTTCGTTTGCTCATCCTGACCATCGGCACTGCCGCGGCCTTCCTCCTTCCGTCCTGTTCGTCGCCTACCCCTACGGTCGAGCATCGCCCGCATCCGACGACCCCGGACGATGCGCTCGCCGCGTTGCTCGACGGCAATGCCCGCTTTATGTCCAACCATCCAAAATATCCGGACCAGACCCTCGAGCATATTCGCGCCCTCGAAAAAGGCCAGCATCCGTTTGCCGTCATCGTCACGTGCGCCGATTCGCGCGTCGCGCCCGAGTTGATCTTCGACCAGGGCTTCGGCGACCTGTTCGTGATCCGGAATGCGGGCAACCTCGTGGGCGACTATGAGCTGGGCAGCATCGAATATGCCGTCGAGCACCTGCACGTGCCGTTGGTCATGGTGCTCGGGCATGAAAGCTGCGGGGCCGTAAAGGCTTTCGTCGACCATGAATTCGACTCCCTGCCCAACCACATCCAGCGGATCGTGGATTACATCAAGGCGGAAGACGAGATGGACACCCTCGTCCGGACCAGCGGTCACTTCTATGAAGCAGCCATCCTCTGCAATGTCGATCACGGCGTGCATACCATCGCAGATTCCGAGCCGATCCTCGCCGAACTCGTCCGGGCCGGAAAACTCAAGGTCGTCGGGGCCAACTATGACCTGGGCACCGGCAAGGTCGTCCTGGTGGAGCACTGAGCACCTCCGCCCCAGCATGCCTGCATGGGGCGGGAGCATGTTTCGAATTATTCAGTATGTTCGTTGCATGCTCCGCACGGTCCTCTTTCTCTTGTTGACGCTGGTTGCCGTCCCTGTCCTGGTCTACTTCACCGACGCACCGCCGACGCCGGCCCAATGGGCCTTGATCAAGTCTACCGGCCTGGTTTGCGTGATTGCAGCAACAGCCTGCTTCCTGGTAAGCACGATCGCCCGCAATTACAGCCAGGTCGACAAGCTCTGGAGCATCATGCCCGTCATCTACGCGTGGATCGTCGCGGCCGGGACGGGCTTCGAATCACGAATCGTCCTCATGGCCATCCTGGCAACGCTCTGGGGCGCCCGACTGACCTACAACTTCAGCCGTCGCGGCGGATATAGCTGGAGGTTTTGGACCGGAGATGAAGACTACCGCTGGGCGGTCCTGCGCGCCAAACCCATGTTCCAAAAACCGTGGGTCTGGCCGCTGTTCAACTTATTCTTCATTTCCTTTTACCAGATGTTCCTCATCCTGCTCTTCACCCTGCCCATCGTAAAGGCGCATCCGGGCGAACCCATCGGCATGTTGGACATCATCCTGAGCCTGTGCTTTATCGCCCTCCTGGTCATCGAGACGATGGCCGACCAGCAACAGTGGAACTTCCAGAACGAAAAACACCGGC